>DASTYM010000023.1:0-5811 GCA_035764995.1 Cyclobacteriaceae bacterium
CATTGTTTGATGTTCTACAGCCACAACGATCTAAGCAGGTTAGAAAAATTTAATAAAGATAAATCCGTACAAGAGCGCGAGAATGCCCGTATCCTGTTGCAGGAAATGGAGTTCTATGCAGAATCACCCGTTTGCCGCAGACGTCAGCTTCTTCACTACTTCGGTGAAGAGTTTACGCAAGACAAGTGCGGCATGTGTGATAACTGCGTTCATCCGCGCGAGCGTTTTGAAGGTTCAGAATTTGTAACGATGGTGCTGCAAGCTGTGAAGCAAACCAATGAGCGTTTTGGCTTAGGTCACCTGGTTCATGTAATTCGTGGCATTGAAGATGAGTACGTGAAGAGCTACGGTCACTTCGACCTTCCGATTTATGGAAAGGGTGGGAATGAAGATGCTGATTTCTGGAAATCGGTAATCCGGCAAACACTCATATTCCAGTATCTGGAAAAAGACATTGAAAATATTGGCGTATTGAAAATCTCCTCGCGTGGTGAGGCCTTCCTGAAGAAGCCTCATCCAATTGAATTAGCGCGCGACCACGACTTCACTACCGAACTTGAAGACGAAGAAGTGTCATCAGACAAGGCGCCTGCGAGCCCGAAAGCATACGATGACAAGCTTTTTGAAATGCTGAAGGCCTTGCGGAAGCAAATGGGCCATGAGAAAGACTTGCCACCATGGGTAATCTTCCAGGATCCTTCTCTTGAAGAGATGGCAACCACTTACCCTACAACCAAGGAAGACCTGGCGCAGGTGAACGGTGTAGGGATGGGTAAAGTCAATAAGTTTGGCGAGCCATTCATTGAGTTGATCAAGAATTACGTTGAAGAAAACGACATTGAAACTGCTACTGAGATTGTAATCAAGTCATCTGTTAATAAATCGAAGACAAAGATTTTAATCATTCAGCAGATCGATAAAAAAGTTGACCTCGAAGAGATCGCAGAAATAGCGAACATGAGTTTCAATGAATTACTGACCGAGATCGAAAACATCAGTTACTCAGGCACAAAACTGAATTTGAACTACTACATCGATCAGATTATTGATAAGCACAAGCAGGATGATATTCACGACTATTTCATCAACGCTGAATCGGATAGCTTAGAGCTGGCCTTAAATGACGACAGCCTGGCTGATTTTTCTGAAGAAGATATTCGCCTGATGCGGATTCAGTTTATGAGCGAGTACGCCCACTAGTTCTAGTCACCAGTTTCCGGTTCCCAGTCACCGGTTACCGGAAACTGGTGACCGGCAACTTGAAACATCTCCCGCGGCATGTATCTTTGCCATTCATTATATCCATCATGAACATCCTCATCATTGGCAGTGGCGGCCGCGAACATGCTTTCGCATGGAAAATCAAACAAAGCAAGCAGTGCGATCAATTATTCGTGGCCCCAGGCAACGCTGGAACGGCTGCAATTGCTGAAAATGTTTCGCTGGCTGTTGATGATTTTGAAGGCTTGGGCAAACTCTGCAAGGAAAAGAAGATCGGCTTGATTGTGGTGGGGCCGGAAGTTCCGCTCGTAAAAGGCATCCGTGATTTCTTTGAAAAAGATTCTGCTTTGAAAAACATCCCGATGGTTGGTCCTGGAAAAGTTGGAGCGCAACTCGAGGGCAGTAAAGATTTCTCGAAGCAGTTCATGCTTCGGAATAATGTTCCAACGGCAAAAGCAAGAACTTTTAAGGCAAACGAAATAGAAGAAGGACTTCGGTATATCGATTCGTGCAAACCTCCTCTGGTGCTAAAGGCAGATGGACTGGCCGCTGGCAAAGGCGTGATCATCACAGAAGATCCCAGTGAAGCAAAAGAAGTTCTGAAAGAGATGTTGCTCGACAAAAAATTCGGTGATGCCAGTACAAAGGTGTTGATCGAGGAATTTTTGAAAGGAATCGAGCTCTCTGTTTTTGTATTGACGGATGGAAAGAATTATGTGATCCTTCCGGAAGCAAAAGACTACAAACGCATTGGCGATGGTGATACTGGTCCTAACACCGGTGGCATGGGCGCAGTCTCTCCTGTGGTGTTTGCTGATACAGCGTTTATGAAAAAAGTCGAAGACCGTGTAATCAAAACAACGATAGCCGGTCTGCAGAAAGAAAATATTTCCTATCAGGGATTCATTTTTATCGGTTTGATGAATGTTAATGGCGATCCTTTTGTGATTGAATACAATGCCCGCATGGGCGATCCTGAAACACAAGTGGTATTGCCTCGCATTAAAAGTGATTTGGTTGAGTTACTACTGGCAGCCGGAAAAGGTGAATTAAAAAATGCTTCCTTTGAAACGGATTCTCAGCATGCAGTAACGATTTCGATGGTCTCTGGTGGCTACCCTGGCGATTACCAGAAAGGGAAAGAAATTAAAGGGCTCGAAAAAGCTCACTGGGCCATCATCTTCCATGCCGGAACCAAAAAGAAGGCCAACCTGCCGGGGCAGGAAAATGTCATCGTAACGGATGGTGGCCGGGTTATCTCAGCCACTGGTAAGGGCTCTGATCTGGCATCTGCCATCAAACAAGCCTATGAAGGGGCATCCCAGCTTACCTGGGAGGGCTTAAATTATAGGAAAGATATAGGGCAGGATTTGTTATCTTTGATTAAAGGAATTTAGGAATGGTAATTAAGATTACAAAAAAAGCGTCCCGTTCACAAATCCAGCTTGAACTAAAAAAAATTGGTAAGAAAAAAGCTAAAGGTGGGTTTGATGCTAAAAAATATTATGGAAAATTGGTCAGGGGACTTGAAGGGTTAGTGTATCAAAAAGCAGTTCGTAATGAATGGAATTGATCTCTTTGTTGATACAAATATTTTGGTAAATCTGGCTGAAGGAAAAAAAGAAGTTGATCGGTATCTTGAAGGAAACAATCTCTTTGTTTCTGTTATAACAGAAATTGAATTGTTAGGTTGGCACAAAATCACTAACCAGCAAAAAGGGTTCTTTCAAATGCTTCTGAACGATTGTACAATAGTCGGTTTAACAAAACCTGTTAAAGATCTGGCGATTGAACTGAAGCAAAAACACAAAATAAAACTTCCCGACTCTGTAATTGCAGCCAGCACCATCCACCTGGAAATTCCTTTGTTGACGTTGGATCAAGGATTTGAAAAAATTAAAGACTTAAATCTTATTGTAATTCAATAGGTGTATGGGTTGCTCATGCGGAACAAAAAAAGGCGGCAAGGTCGCTGGATGCGATAATAATGGAGCCTGCGGAACAGGCGGCTGCAACAAAATGAATGTGTTCGATTGGCTTTCCAACATGGATATGCCCGGCACAAGTTCGTTTGACATTGTTGAAGCACGATTCAAAAATGGTCGGAAAGATTTTTACCGGAATACCGAAAAATTTAATCTCACCACTGGCGATGCCATCGTAGTGGAAGTTCCCAATGGACATCACGTGGGATATGTGTCCATGCAAGGTGAGCTGGTGCGCTTGCAAATGCAAAAGAAGAAAATTCCGAACGACCAGGAGATCAAAAAAATTTACAGGGTCGCTCACCAAAAAGATCTGGAAAAACTGGAAGAGGTAAAGAAGCGTGAACTTCCTACCCTGTACCGCACACGCGAAATTATTCGTGAGTATAAATTACAAATGAAGTTATCGGACATTGAATACCAGGCCGATAATACGAAAGCTACATTCTTCTACTCTGCTGATGATCGTGTTGATTTTCGTGAACTGATCAAAAGGCTGGCTTCTGAATTCAGAATTAAAGTGGAAATGCGCCAAATCAGCTTGCGTCAGGAGGCAGGCCGTTTAGGTGGCATTGGAGTTTGTGGAAGAGAATTGTGTTGCTCGACCTGGCTAGGTGATTTTAAAAATGTAGCAACAAGCGCAGCTCGATATCAGAATCTTTCACTTAACCCAAGCAAGCTCTCAGGCCAATGCGGTCGCCTCAAATGCTGTCTCAATTATGAATTAGAGACATACATGGAGGCCCTTAAAGATATTCCAAAGGTTGAAACTCCGCTTTTAACAGAGCAGGGGGAAGCTCGCTTGCAGAAGACTGATATCTTCCGAAAAATTATGTGGTTTGGCTACAGCGAAGAGAATACGTGGTATCCGCTGAATGTAGACCGCGTGAATCAGATCCTGGAGATGAACCGGGCAGGAAAGAAACCTGCTAACCTGAAAGAAGATGTGATTGCTGAAAAAGTTCCGATCCAAAAACTCAACAGTGATCTGGCACAAATGGATCAAAAGTTCAAGGATAAATCTCAACATAAAAAGAAGAAGAAAAAGAAACGGAAACCTGGTCACGACAATCGCAATCCGAATCAAAATTCGAATCAGCCGAGAAATCCGAATCAAAATCCCAGTCAGCCGAGAAATCCAAATCAACCTAGAAATCTACGATGAGAATTACCGCGCTGCTGGCCATCCTGGTGCTTTTAAATTGCTGTGATCATTCACGTGTCTACGAAAAAAATAATGACTTTGCTGAGCGTCAGTGGCTTGTGAATGAAAAGCCGTCATTTGAATTCACGGTAGATAAAGGCCAGCCATACAATCTTTATTGCAATTTGAGGAACAGTATCGCCTATCCATACTCCCGGATTTTTATCACCTATACCCTGAAGGATTCTGTGGGGGCCGAAATCAAAAAGGAAATGATTAATTCATTCTTATTTGATGAAAAAACCGGGAAGCCAAACGGCAGCAGCGGTTTAGGAGACATCTACGATCAGCAATTAATATTGCTCAAGAATTACACCTTCAGCCAGCCTGGAACCTATAACGTTCAATTCGAGCAATTCATGCGTACTGATACCTTACAGGGTGTTTTAGCGGTTGGGTTGCGGGTTGAAAAAGTAACGCCATAAAAAAGCCCTGACGTAATTGTCAGGGCCTTTAATTTATCCGTCACTTCGAGTGAGGTACGAGCGAGAAGTCCCCCAATACCGTGCAGCTCACTTTCTGTACTGCTCATTCTCTTCTGCATCCAATCTGGGGATTTCTCAGTCGCGCCTTCGCTCTTCCTCCCACCGCTTCTTCGAAATGACGTTTATATTACTTCTCTTCCTTCCTTGTGAAGTCAACCAATACCGGAGTACCGATACATAATGAAGCGTAGGTACCGATCAATACACCAATTAACATCGCAAACGTAAAGCCTTTAATGGTTTCACCTCCGAAGAAAAACAGGATAATAATTACGAAGATTGTAGACATACCTGTAATCAAGGTACGGCTCAGCGTATCATTCAACGCACGGTTTACAACCGATGGTGTGTCTTCAGAACTTAACTTGTTCGCTAAGAATTCGCGCACGCGGTCAAACACTACCACACTATCGTTGATTGAGTAACCGATTACCGTCAGAATAGCAGCCACAAACGCCTGGTCAATCTCAAGTGAGAAAGGCATCACGTCTTCCAACAATACGAAGATGGCAAGTACCATTAATACTGTGTGGAATAAACTCACTACTGTTCCCATCGCAAATTGCCATCTGCGGAAACGGATCAGAATATATAAGAACATCAATGCAACCGCTACACCAAGCGCGAGCATCGCTGATACCTTAATATCATTTGCGATGGTTGGCCCTACTGCTACATAACCTCCTACACTTGCCTTGTTGTTACTGATTTTTGCCAGTCCTGTTTCCAGATGCTGTTGCGCTTTTGCAGTTGCTTCTTCCGAATCATCTTCAATAAGGTAACTGGTTGTCACCTTAAATTTCAAGTCAGATCCAAAGGTCTTCACTTCCGTTGGAACGCCTTCAAAAGAATCTGAAAGAGCACTTCTAACTTCTGAAACATCCGTAGGGTTTTCAAACTGCACTACATAGCTACG
>DASTYM010000024.1:0-10192 GCA_035764995.1 Cyclobacteriaceae bacterium
CCTACAACATCTTCCCGATCAAAATATTTTTTTGCCAGTTCTTTGGATATAATAGCTTCATTGGGCTCATCCAGAGATTTGGAAGCATCTCCCAGCAAAATATTACCATCAAAAATTTTGAAAAAATTAGACTCTGTAAAAACTATCCCTGCTTCTTCCGAGAATTTTTTACTCTCACCGTTTTTTTGCGGCACTAAAATAAGTGCGCCTGAATTGTATTGCGTAAAAACAACTTCTTCTGCTTCTGGGAAATCGAGTCTGAAAGCCGGAGGCAGCACAGAAGGAACTCCCGCTGTATAATCTTTACCATCGTTTCCATCCGAAAAACTCACCACCCGATAGATACGATCGTATTTGGATTGAAATTTATCGAAGCTTTTTAAATGTTGAAGCAGCAAAAATAAAATGATGCTGGCCGTAACGCCCAGGGTGAGGCCTGAAATATTGAGAATGGCGCTACCTTTCTGGCGTAACAGATTCCTAAAAGCAATTGTCAGGTAATTTTTTAACATAATGAGCTAATTAGCGGGCAGGGATTGCCAAATTTCGAGCCACTTGAAATATGCTTAAAATTGAACTATTTCTGACCCCTCCGGTGTGCATTTTTGCATGATTCCGTCCGGTTACGAACAGTTATTTAATTGTCAGTTTTGATGATGTATTGTAATTTTGCAATATGATTCAGGAAATACTTCTCGCCATCATTTTTACAGGAGCTTTGGCTTACCTGGGAAGAGTAGTGTACCGGCAGTTTCAGGCAAAATCAGCTTGCGCCACCGGCTGTGGCAAATGCAACGTTGTTGACTTCAACAAAATCGAAGCTGATTTGAAAGCGAAGGGTTTGTAATTTTTCAGTTTCTGTTTTAAGGCTTTGCGTTCTTTGCGCCTTCGCGTGCCATTTTTTTCACGCTAAGGCGCAAAGACGCTAAGAAGACGCAAAGAAATGTTTACGCCCACACCTTCGTTCCTTCTGTACAGTTCTTACAAATTTCAATTTCTCTTCTTGAATCAATGAGCGACTTCCTGAACTGATTGTATTTTTCTCCAAACCAAATGCCCCGAAACGATTGTTCCTGTAAAGAGCCCAGTACAAAGTGCGCATCTTTATCGAAGCAACAAGGCACCACTCTTCCATCCCACGTGATCACACAGCTGTGCCACATTTTCCAGCAATGATTGTCGAGACTATTTTTAATGGCATACGATCCATCGGCAAGTTTTCGGTAGCGCGAATATTTTTCCTGAATAGGAATAAGATCAGATCCCTTTTCAAACTCGTAAATCTGTGCAGTCTTTAATACAACCTGATTTACCCCCAATTCATTTGCAATTTTATACACCTGGGGTACCTGATGTTCATTCGGGCGAACAACTAAAAATTGAAAAATAACATGTGGTGTTGCCGACTTTAATTTTTTCTTCCAGGCAATAATATTTTTTGTTCCTTCGATCACTTTGGACAAGTCTCCTCCAACCCGATAGGATTCATATGTATCCTGACTGGTTCCATCAATGGAAATAATTAATCGATCCAGTCCTGACGCTACTGTTTGTTTAGCAACTTCATCTTTTAAATAGTGAGCATTGGTTGAAGTTGCTGTATAAATACCATTCGAAGACGCATACTTTACCATTTCCAGAAACTGGGGATTCAAATACGGTTCGCCCTGAAAATAAAAAGTGAGGTAGGTAAGGGTATCTTTCAATTGATCAATTGTTTTTTCAAACATGGATTGCTGTAGCATACCGGTTGGCCTTGTAAATGATCTTAGTCCGCTTGGACATTCGGGGCAGCGAAGATTACAACTGGTGGTTGGTTCAATGGAGATACTGATTGGCAACCCTTTGATAGCCGGGATTTTGGTGATCCTGGATTGATGGTAGCTTGTCAGGATGGAAGCAGCATTCCAGGCCTTTTTCAGGGAAAGCCTTGATGCTATATTCAACCCGTCACGAAAACCTCCAATCATGGAGGCAAGATAAAAGGAATTCAAATTGTAATTATCTTACCGCCTGAAATTTGATCATGAGAAATATCCTAATCGCAGTTTCTATATTCATTGCAGCGACTGCTTATTCGCAACCCAAACAATTATCTGACTCATCTGATATTTCGGTACTGACTCTCGGGCCTTATCAAGGGGAGCTGTATTCAGCTTTTGGCCACAGTGCCATGCGCGTAACGGATCGCACTCAGCATTTTGATTATATTTTCAATTGGGGGGTATTCGATTTCGACCAGCCGAATTTCTATTTGAATTTTGCACGCGGGAAAAATTTCTACATGCTGGCCGCTCATCCCGCTGACCTGTTTATCGATTACTACATTCAGCATAACCGATTCATTCATGAACAAAAATTGAATCTTACCACTGCTCAAAAACAAAAGCTTTTTGAATACCTTCTTTGGAACGTACAAACCGAAAATCGCAGTTATCGCTACGATTACTTTTATGACAACTGTGCAACACGGGTTCGCGATGTGATGGTCAAAGTCTTTGGCGACAGCGTGAAGTTTGATGATTCATACATTACAACAGATTACAGTATTCGTGATCTTACCGATATCTATTTGAAATATCAGCCGTGGGGCGATCTGGGTATTGATATCTGTTTGGGCTTGCCGATGGATAAGAAGGCTACCCCGTATGAGTACATGTTCCTTCCGGATTACATCGAATCATCGTTTGATCGGGCCAGCATAAACGGGTCTCCCATTGTAAAAGAAAAGGCTAATGTTTATGACAGCGTTGCCGAAGCATACAATCGAAGCCTGTTTCATCCCATGAATGTTTTCATCCTCATAGCATTAGTTGCATTGACACTCAGTATTTGGGATTTTAAGCGAAAGAAACTTTCTACCTGGTTTGATGCGATTTTATTTGGAGTGACCGGAGCCGTAGGTCTGCTTCTCTTTCTACTATGGGTAGCGACCGATCACAAAGCAGCTGCCAATAATTTCAATTTGTTGTGGGCATTACCAACCAATCTGATTGTAGTAATCTCTTTCTACAAAAATCCTTCTTGGCTAAAGAAATATTTCCTGATTGCAGGCATGATTGCTGCTCTTACCCTTGTGTTATGGCCTATACTCCCTCAACAACTAAATTACTTTCTTGTTCCTTTTGTTGTTGCCTTGCTTGTTCGATCGCTTTCGCAGTATCGACTTCGATTACGGGAATAGTAATAAAAAAAGATGTGCCCGCTCCCTCGATGGATTCAACATGGATTTTTCCATACATTTTTTCCACAGCTTCCCTGACAATGTACAAGCCAAGGCCCGACCCTTGTGATCGTTCCGTGCCCCGGTAAAACATCTCAAAAACCTTGTCTTTCCGGTCAGCCTGAATGCCTTGTCCATTATCAGAAACCACAATGGTGATTATACTTTTTGATTTACTTACGCTTGTCTTGACCCACTTGTTTTCGCCATCCTGACGGTGATATTTAATGGCATTTGAAATCAGGTTATTTAAGATAATCATGATGCGGTTTCGGTCCAGTACAACCTCCTCCACAATAATGTCGTTTTGAAAATCAATATTGGCAGCTCCTTCCAGGAATTGAAAATTCTGTTGCACTTCAATCACAGCATGATGCAAATTGACAAGATCATAACTTAAACCTGTTCTTGAGTTTCTTGAGTAATCAATAATGTCGCGAATGAAAAAATCCAACCGATCAGCACGTTCTTCAATCAACGTCAGGTATTTCTGAACAACCGGATTGACAGACTCGCTACGCGTAATGTTTACCAATCCTTTAATAGACAAAAGCGGAGATCTTAAATCGTGAGAAGTACTATAAAGAAACCGATCAAGTTCCGAATTGGTCTTTTCCAATTCAGTGTTTTTTGCTTTTACCTCCTCTGCTAATACGCATAAACGTTTTTCGGATTCCTGGTTTACCACCAAAATAAAATTGACACAGATTACCAATGTTATTGCACAGGAAATTAAGTTGATCATGAAGAATGTCTCTTCATTGGCAGACTCGAATTGAATCGGTCCAATGAGGTTAAAGTCGGAAAGGAAGAGTGAAATCAACAGGATGCTTGAGAAAGCTGTAAAGGACAAGCGAAGTATGCGATGATTATTTCCGAAGACAGCCATGGAAAGCGCCATCATCGGAAGGTAGAAAAGATAAATCCCGATTTCCTTTGGCATTACACACGCATACACCGTCACGATTAAATTCAAAAAAATTAGTGCCAACACGCGCCCCGCAATATGAAATCCTTTACGATGGATGGTATAAGCTCCAAACGAAACGACAGAAATTATTAAATCGAAAATAGGCGCTTCTTTGGTACCGATAAAAAGATCGGGAAAGAAATGAAAAACCCCGATGAGGGCTCCTATAAGCGTAAAGCGCTCAAAAAGCTTGATCCTTTTTTGTTCGGAAAAATCTTCAGTTAGAGGCATTGGGGTCTTAACGATTTATCTCGAAAAGTAGAGAAACAGTCCAAAAATGACCCTTTTTAGACGGGCGATAGACTACGCATGTAAGTTTCAAGTCAAAATGAGCCCAAATCCACTATAAATGAATAGGCCTATTCGCTGTGGCAGCCAAACAGGCCTCTTTAAATGCCTCCATATACGTTGGATGCGCATGTGACATTCTTGAAACATCTTCCGCGGAAGCGCGGTATTCCAGTGCCACAACTCCGGCTGCAATCATATCAGCGGCACGAGCGCCAATAATGTGTGCACCCAAAATCTCATCCGTATTTTTATCAGCTAGTATTTTTACGAGACCATCTAAATCCATCGAAGCTCGGGCACGACCCAATGCCTTGTAAGGAAAGTTGCCAACTTTGTAGGCGCGACCGGCTTGCTTCAATTGTTCTTCGGTATATCCAACGCTGGCCACCTCCGGCCATGTGTACACGACTCCCGGAATTAAGTTGTAGTTAATGTGTGGTTTTTGTCCAGCGAATTGTTCAGCAACTAATACGCCCTCCTCTTCAGCTTTATGAGCTAACATAGCGCCTCGTACAACATCACCTATCGCGTAAATATTATCGACTTTGGTTTTTAAATGATCATCAACAGGAATTTGTCCTTTCACTGTTTCGATGCCGACTTTATCTAAACCGAGTCCGTCAGTAAACGGTCTGCGGCCGATACTCACCAAACAATAATCACCTTTCAGTTCAAGAACTTTTCCGCTTTTGTCTTCAGCTTTCAGGGCTACTTCTTTGCCCTTGTTTTCAACCGATGTCACCTTGTGACCGAGGTAAACATCCATTCCCAATTTCTTGGCAACTTTCAAAAGTTCTTTGCCCATCGTGCCATCCATGGTTGGGATCAGGCTGTCTAAAAATTCAACGACAGTGACTTTAGATCCGATTCGAGCATAAACAGAACCTAGTTCCATTCCAATAACGCCACCACCGATCACGATTAAATGTTTCGGAACTTCTTTCAGTTCGAGTGCTTCCGTGCTGGAGATAATTCTTTTCTTATCGAACGGAGCAAAGGGAAGTGGTGTAGGCTTTGAACCAGTTGCGATAATTACTTTCTCGGTGGTGATGGTTTTATCTTTTCCATCCGTACCGGTGATCTTGATCGTGTTTTTATCAACAAACGACCCTACTCCTGTGTGAACATCGATTTTGTTTTTCTTCATCAAAAATGCAATACCATCCACATTTGCCTTTACCACTCCAGTCTTGCGACTAATCATTTGGGTAAAATTTACCTTCGGTGCAGCAATGTCAATTCCGTGTTCTTTAAAGGTATGACCTGCGTTATGAAAGTGCTCGGATGAATCCAGCAATGCTTTGGAAGGAATACAACCAACATTCAAACACGTTCCACCAAGGGTGTCGTATTTTTCGATAATGGCTGTTTTAAATCCTAGTTGTGCGCAGCGGATCGCAGCAACATAGCCTCCTGGTCCGGAGCCTATTACAGTGACGTTGTATTGCATAAAGTTAAGCAGTTTATTAAGTAGAAGTCCTTTGCGCTTACTCCGCGATCTTTGCGTTCTCTGCGGTAAAATCTAAACCGCAGAGAACGCAAAGAAAATGCACGCAGAGGTTCGCAGAGATTATTTATTATACGCCAAGAATTAAACGACCTGGATCTTCCAATAATTCTTTCACGCGCACCAGGAAGCTCACCGACTCTCGTCCATCAACAATTCTGTGATCATATGAAAGTGCCAAGTACATCACAGGCCTTACTACAACCTGACCATCTTTTACAACAGCACGTTCAACAATATTATGCATTCCCAGGATTGCAGATTGCGGAGGGTTTAATATCGGAGTTGAAAGCATGGAACCAAACACACCACCATTGGTGATCGAGAAGGTTCCGCCCTGCATTTCATCAATCGAAAGTTTTCCGTCACGGCCTCTTGCCGCGAGACGGCCTATTTCAGCTTCAATTTGATCGAATGATAATAATTCAGCATTTCGGATTACCGGAACAACCAAACCTCGTGGTGTTGATACGGCAATCGAGACATCACAATAATCATGGTAAATAATTTCATCACCATTGATTTGTGCATTCACGGCAGGCCACTCTTTCAAGGCAACGCAAACGGCTTTCGTGAAGAATGACATAAAGCCAAGCCCTACTCCATATTTTTCCTTGAACTTGTCTTTGTATTTCGAACGCAAATCCATCACAGGTTTCATGTCCACTTCGTTGAACGTAGTGAGCATGGCTGTTTCGTTCTTCACCGAAACCAGGCGCTTGGCGATGGTTTTACGAAGTGAAGTCATTTTTTCTGCGCGCTTGTTGCGGCCTCCGCCACCAGCGATTACCGGAGGGCCCGATGGAACAGCAGCTTTAGCGGCTTCAGGTTTCGAGCCTGGCTGAGCTTTGGCAGCATCATCTTTTGTAATGCGACCACCTACCCCAGAGCCTGCAACCTGAGCAGGATTAATTCCTTTTTCGTCCAACAATTTCGCTGCGGCTGGAGAAGGATGACCTGCAGCATACGATTTATCAGAAGACACGGGTGCTGATGAAGTTGTTGGTGCGGTTGAAGCTGTTGCTGCAGCGGCTGGAACTCCTTCCATCACTTCAATTTTACAAATCAATCCTCCAATGGGAAGCGTTGTTTTTTCCTGTGCAACAATTCTTAAAATTCCATTAGCCTCAGCAGGAAGTTCAAACGTTGCCTTGTCGGATTCAACCTCTGCAATAATATCATCCAGCTTTACAAATTCACCATCCTTTTTCAACCAGGTAGAAATTGTTACTTCCGTGATTGATTCACCAACAGCAGGAACTTTCATTTCTTTCACAGCACCGGTTGCTTTTGGTGCGGCCGCTGGAGCTACTGCAGGAGCAGCTTTCGATTCTGCCTTTGGAGCAGCGGGTGCACCGCCAGTTGATTCCTCAATCTCACAAATCAGCTCCCCGATTGGAACAGCCTCACCTTGCTGTTTTTTAATTCGCAATACGCCCGCCTTAGGAGCGGTCAACTCAAACGTTGCTTTGTCCGATTCCAACTCAGCGATTACTTCATCCATCTGCACAACATCTCCGTCTTTTTTCGTCCAGTTAGCGATTGTTACCTCGGTAATCGATTCACCAACGGTGGGTACTTTTACTTGGATTGCCATGAATATCTTTGATTAGGGTTTATTCAATTAAATTTCAAAAGCCAGGTTAACGATTTTCTCTTGTTCAAGTTTATGAACCTTTGAGTATCCTGTTGCAGGTGATGCACTGGCTTTGCGAGCCACAATTTCAAGACCCGCTTTTGGCATGTGTCGTAAGATGTAACCCCAATATCCCATGTTGGATGGTTCTTCCTGAGCCCAAACCAATTTAGCACCAGGATATTTTTTCAACACATTGCCCAACTGCTTTTCAGGGAATGGGTGAAGTTGCTCTAAGCGTACAATGGCAGCGTCTTTGATTTTTTTCTTCTGCTGTACGTCCTGCAATTCGTAGAATATTTTTCCCGAGCAAAGAACCACGCGCTTTACATCTTTCGCCACTGCATTAGGGTCATCCAGCACTTCCATAAATGTTCCGGAAGTAAAGTCTTTTAAAGGCGATGCCGCAGCTTCACTTCTCAACAACGACTTCGGTGACATCACCACGCACGGCTTGCGGAAATCCCAGGTTACTTGTCTGCGTAGCAAGTGGAAAATATTGGCAGCAGTAGTGAGGTTTGCAACCACCATGTTGTATTCAGCCGACAATTGTAAAAAACGCTCAGGACGAGCATTCGAGTGCTCTGGTCCCTGACCTTCATATCCATGAGGCAACAACATTACCATTCCATTTTGTCTCTGCCATTTTGATTCGGCACTGGAAATAAACTGGTCAATCATAACCTGGGCACCATTTGCAAAATCGCCAAACTGCGCTTCCCAGATTACCAGGGCGTGCGGTGTAGCCATTGCATATCCATATTCAAAGCCGAGCACACCAAATTCTGAAAGCAATGAATTAAAGATATGGAACTTCTCCTGGCCCTTCTCAATATTATCTAATCCACAATATGTTTCATTGGTGTTAGCATCCCAGAAATAGGCATGACGATGTGAGAACGTACCGCGTTTCACATCCTGACCGGTAAAGCGCACAGGGACTTTATCGAGTAACAAGGAACCATACGCGAGCAATTCAGCTTCAGCCCATCCTAACTTCTTATCATCGAAGAAAGCCGCCTTGCGATCTTTTAAAAGTTTTTCAATTTGTTTGAGTGGCTTGAAGTTGTCAGGTATGGTGGTGAGTGCCTTACCAACCTTATCAACCGCTGCTTGCGAAATCGATGTTTTGGGAGACTGATCAAAATCCTCAGGTTTTGCTTTTCTCAACTGCTCCCACTCCTCCTCTATTTTTTGAGACTTATACGGAAGCGGTTTCTGCTTCACCTCATTCAACCGATCCTGAAGTTGATTGCGGAAGTTTTTATCCATCTCATCGGCAAGAGCAGAATCAACGCCACGAGCGACTAATTTCTTCACATACACTTCGCGTGGATTCGGATGCTTAGCAATGATGTTGTATAATTTTGGTTGTGTGAATTTCGGTTCATCGCTTTCATTGTGGCCATGTCTGCGGTAGCAAAGCATGTCAATGAAAATATCTTTACCGAATTTCTGACGATACTCAACCGCGAGGTTCGAGCAGAATGTTACTGCTTCTGCATCATCACCGTTTACGTGTAAAATAGGTGCGTCAATGATCTTGGCAACATCAGTACAGTAAATGGCAGTACGGGCGTCATCAAAATCAGTCGTGAAACCAACCTGGTTGTTAATCACAAAGTGAATCGTTCCACCGGTAGTGTAGCCAGGCAAGCCTGACATCTGCACAACTTCATACACAATACCTTGTCCGGCAAGGGCAGCGTCTCCGTGAATCAGAATGGACATGGCTTTGGTGAGGTCTCCTTTATACTCATCATCAATTTGGCCACGTGTATAACCAATCACCAATGGATCAACTGCCTCGAGGTGTGAAGGGTTGGGTGTGAGCTTCACATAAATTTTCTTTCCAGATGGTGTGTTGATATGGCTGGCATAACCCAGGTGATATTTTACATCACCATCACCCATCGTTAAATCAGGATTGATGTTTCCTTCAAACTCAGTGAAAATCTGTTCGTAGGTTTTTCCCAGAATGTTAGAAAGTACGTTCAGGCGGCCACGGTGTGCCATTCCAATGACCACTTCTTTCACATCCAGTTCTGCCAATTTATTGATGATGGCATCTAACGCAGGAATTGTATTTTCTCCGCCTTCCAATGAAAAGCGTTTCTGTCCCAAAAATTTCGTGTGCAAAAAGTTTTCAAAAACTACCGCTTCATTCAGCTTGGATAAGATTCTCTTTTTCTCATCCAGACTTGGATTGTGTGCGTAGTAATCAACTTCACATTTTTTAGCAAACCACGCTCTAACTTCATCATCGCGAATGTAGTTGTACTCGAACCCAATCGGCCCGATGTAAATCGCCTGAAGTTTTTCAACAATCTTGCGAAGCGTTGTCCTGCCAAGACTGATTTCAGCTGCTACATCAAACTCGGTATCTAAATCTGCATCGGACAAACCGAAAAACTTCAGATCCAGGTTAACATTGTGGTTCCTTCTTTCTCTTACAGGATTTGTAAAAGCTCTTAAATGTCCGAATGACCTATACGCAAAAATTAGATTTCTGACTTGCGTCTCCTTAATACTGGGTCCATCGGCAACGGCACCATTTTCGCCATA
>DASTYM010000025.1:0-6259 GCA_035764995.1 Cyclobacteriaceae bacterium
CAGAAATTGCGTAACCAATTGATTCCGGATGGAACCCATTACCTTTCGAACGCCTACTTCTTTGGCTCGTTCGGCCGAGCGTGCTGTTGCGAGGTTCATGAAATTGATACACGCAATAACCAGGATCAGTGCGGCTGTAAAGGTCAGAATATAAACCGTTGTAATATTCCCTGAAGGTTGCATTTGAAATTCGAGGTTAGTCGGATCCAGGTGAATGGAGGCTAACGGCTGTAAAAAGTATCGATAACCATTTCCCTCTTTTTTATAATCAGCCCACGATTTTCCTAAATCTCTTTCAATTTCTCCTGAAGCATACTTATCAACCATGGTCGGAAATTTAACCTCTAGTGCTGCAGCATCCGCTCCTGGTCTTAATTTGAAATACGTATACGAATCAAAGGATGTAAAATTCGTACGATTGTTTCGTCTTGGGTCATGATTCGAAACCAGGGAGCTAAATTTGAAATGCGAATTCTCAGGAACATCCTCGCACAAACCGGTTATTTTATATTCGGTATTATTAACAATCAGAATTTTTCCCAACGGATTTTCTTCACCAAAAAATCGCTTCGCCAGATTCTGCGTAACAATCATTTCATTCGAGCTTCCAAAGCGATTCGGACTTCCTTCTATAAATTTGATGCTAAAAATTCTAAAGAAGGTAGTATCGACAAACGCTATGGCTTCATCTTCAAACCGCTTCTCTTCCTTTCCATCTTTATAAATGATGGGAGCAGAACCCCCGTAGAAAACTAATGTCGATTCTTCAATCTCTGCAAAATCCTGTTTCGCTACAGATTCATACGAATGTGGAACAACCGTATAGAAAGTTGAGTGATTAGGATATTTTCTTTCCAGCACCATCCGGTAAATCCGTTCGTGGTTCTCAAAGAATTTATCATATGAAATTTCATGCTGTACATAAAGCATGATCAGCAGGCAACTCGCAATCCCGACCGCCAACCCCATGATGTTAATGAGCGTATACTTTTTCTGCTTGAGCAGACTGCGTAAGGCGATCTTGAGGTTGTTTTTAAACATTGCAGAAACTTTAAGGTAAGATAATCAATTTAAAGATCTTGTTTCAGGTCACCGGTTGCCAGTTACCGGTAACCGGTGACTGGTGACCAGAACTCCTACTCATAGCGCAGCGATTTCACAGGATTCGTTCTGGCTGCTTTTAATGTATGAATACTGACCGTGAACAACGCTATAAAAATCACCAGCAGACTTGGACCGGTAAAAATCCACCAACCGAGGCTGATTCGGCTAGAGAAATCCACCAGCCAATTATTCATAATCCACCAACTCAGGGGTGTTGCGAAAACAATAGCGATACCAATCAGTATTAAATAATCTTTACTAACAAGTGCCAGAATGCTACTCACGGATGCACCCAGCACTTTTCGAACACCAATTTCTTTTGTGCGCTGGATGGCAGTAAGCGATGATAACCCAAACAATCCGAGACAAGCAATGAAAATCGCTAGTCCTGAAAATATTCCAAAGACACTTCCAAACTGTTGGTCAGCTTTATATTGTGTATTGTAATGCTCATCCAGGAAAAAATAATTGAAAGGGTTTCCCGGAAACAATTCTTTCCAGTCGACCTTGAATTTCTCTAATGATTCATTCACGTTCGAAGTATTAAACTTGATAGAGTAAAAACCTCCTGGTGCCTGACTATATCGCAACACTAAAGGATCAAATGCCTTCTTTAATGACTCCTGACGATAATTTTTAATAACACCAACGATTCGAAATGTATCGCCCCAAAAATTAATCTGATCATCTAACGCTTCTTCTATTTTTTCGAAGCCCATGAGTTTTACAGCGGACTCGTTTAGCATCACACTTTTTTCTTCATTGACAATTTCGCCAGAAAAGGCACGGCCTGCTATTACTTCCAATCCATAAGAGGGAATGTAATCATGATCCATTTGAATAACGCGATATTGATTAGCCTCGTCTTCACGCTGACTAAGGCGTCTGATTCCACCTGCATTCCAACCAGGTTGTCCGCCCGGCACAGCAGAAGCTGCGTTGACAAACTCAACCTCCGGATACTGCTTTAATCTATGCTTAAATGCCTGAAATTTTTCGACATAGGTCGAGTCAACAATATTAGGCGAACGAACCACAACCGTTTGGTCGATATTCACACCTAATTTTTGATTTCTCATAAACGTGATCTGACGGTAAACCGTGTAGGTGCCAACGATCAAAGCAATAGAGGCAATGAACTGCGTTACAACCATCCCCTTCCGGAAATAGATTCCTTGTCCGGTATTTTTAAATCGTCCTTTCAAGACCTCAACGGGTTTGTATGCAGAAAGAATCAGTGCCGGATATAAACCTGAGAGCAATGACCCAATCAAAATCAAAGAAGCAATACCCATCCAAAAAACAGGTTGCTGAAACAATTCATACCCCAGCGGCCTACCCGTTAATTCACTAAACCAGGGTGTGAGTAATATGACACTGCTAATAGCCAAACTCACAGCAATCGTATTGAGCAGGAAAGATTCCATCAAAAATTGCTGCATCAGTTGAGTCCTGAATCCACCCATCACTTTTCGAACTCCTACCTCTCGTGCGCGTTCAATCGATTTGGCTGTAGCAAGATTGATATAATTGATCCAGGCAATTACCAAAATGAGCACAGCTACGACCAACAAAAAATAGGTTGTATCGCGGCTTCCATTGGGTTTGAATTCACTAATAAAATCTGAATCGAGATGGATATCAGAAAGGCCTTGAAAATGAAAAACCATTCCGGCATTGTCATTTTTCAGATTCTCTCCTTCTCGTTTCTCAACGTATGCCGGAAGTTTTCCTTCCAGTTCTTTAGGATTCGAATTCTTGTTCAGCAACACGTACGTATAATGCCCATCCCACTGCCATTGATTAAGCTCCGACTCATCTTTTCGTCCGGTCAACTTCGCATAGGTGGCGAATGAAAGCAATGCACTAATTTTCATGTGAGAATTTTCAGGGAGGTCGGCAAAAACGCCAGAGACCACATACTCCACCCTACCGTTGTTGCGCATCGTTTTTCCCAGCGGATCTTCATCTCCAAAATATTTTTTCGCGAGTGACTGTGATAGTACAATTTTATTCAAACCCTTCAACGCTGTCGAATCGACACCTTGCAAGAGAGAATATCCAAAAACATTAAAGAAATCCTGGCTGGTGTAATAGACGTTCTCTTCTTTGAAAAAAGTATCGCCATGAGATAAAAGCGCATTGCTTGGCGTCATCCTCACATACAGTTCAACTTCGGGAAAGTTGGCTTTCAGATCGGGGCCGATACCCATACACCCTGCCGCCCATCGTGTGGTAATCTCTCCTTTATTATAGCGATCCAACTGCACGCGGAACACCCGATCGTGGTTCGTCCAGAATTTATCGTAGCTCAATTCATGAACAACAAACTGAGCAATGAGCAGGAACGCAGTCATTCCAATCACCAAGCCTAACACATTGATAATTGTAAAGGCTTTATTGCGTGAAACATAGCGCCAAACAGAGGTGAGGTAATTCTTCAGCATATGCAGATGGTTTGGATATACAGGTATATACCACACTTTAGGATGAAGGTTACGGGCAAAAAGTTGCCTCCCGCTAACATTATTACCTATTCATACCGCAGTGATTTCACAGGATTCGAAATTGCGGCTTTAATCGTTTGCGAACATATGATCGATAACCCTAAAATAGCGATGATGAATATACCACTCAGTATCAGCAGAGGCGTTATCTCAATTTTATAAGCGTATTGCTCCAGGAAAAGATTTCCCAAAAAGATACTTACAGGAATTCCCAGTATAACGGCTATCCCTATCAACCCCATAAAAGATTTACTCAGCAAGATGACGACATCGTTCACGGAAGCACCCATTACTTTACGCACACCCACCTCTTTAATGCGGGTTTGCGTAGCATACATAGCCATGCCCAACATACCCAAACAAGCAAGTGTTACAGCCAAAAAGGTTATGTAACCAACAATTACCAGGATATCATCGAGCCCTGATTGCTGATAAGCGTCATCGATCTCCTGATCCATCATTCTATATTCAATTGCATGAACAGGATCAAGCTTTTTCCAAATTGATTCAACAGATGCTATCACTGCTTCTTTTTGAGACGGAACTATTTTCATACTTACAAATCCAAGCTGTTGCTTATTGTAACGTAATGCAACGGGACCAATTTGATAGCTTAACGGACGGAAATGAAAATCCTTTACCACTCCTATTACTTCCAATGCCACTGAGTCATCAACATATATTGGCTGACCGATTGCAGCTACAGCATTCGAAAAATTAAACTGACTAAGTGCAGTCTCATTGAGAATCACGTGACGTTCATGTTTACCTTGCACCGATGCATCAAAGTTTTTACCTGCCACAAAATTCAATTCCAGGTTATTGATGTAATTATCATC
Organism: Cyclobacteriaceae bacterium; assembly: GCA_035764995.1. Classification (GTDB taxonomy): domain Bacteria; phylum Bacteroidota; class Bacteroidia; order Cytophagales; family Cyclobacteriaceae; genus UBA2336. Next base: position 4,451 of record DASTYM010000025.1, read on the forward strand.
GACAATAAAATCGCGCATCACAAAGGGTTTATCTTCACGATTCCGCTTGTAGTCGCTTGAACGGTCGCTCCACGTTCCTAATTTGTGAGACACCCCACCTACATTCACAACGCCCGATAAATTTCTTACTTCGTTTGCCATCTTCTCAAATTCCATTCCCTGCAAACGAACATTGAGAATATTCTCCTGCTTGAAACCATAGTCTGCGTCAAGCATATAATCGATCTGACGGTAGATCACCAGTACAACCACGACAAAAATCACAGAGAATGTAAATTGCGTTACCATCAATACTTTTCTAAACGTCAGCCTAGAATACACCTTTACGTTGCCAGAATCTTTCAGCACTTGTAACGGACGAAATGCAGAGAGATAACCGGCAGGTAACAATCCTGCAACAATTCCTACGATGATCGCGAACACAACGAAAATCAGGTAGAGAGAGAAATCTTCTTCCAGGCTCATCGTGAATTCCTGATTGAGCGGTAGCTGCAAGTAGCCGACCTTTAAAAACTGGAATAAAACATAGGAGAACACTAACGCGATGAGCGCAAAGGTTACCGTTTCACCAACAAATTGAAAAAACACCTGGAAGCGTTTTGCGCCAACCACTTTACGAACGCCAATCTCGCGAGCCCGTGTAAGGGACTTAGCTATCATCAGGTTGGTAAAGTTGAAAATCGACATGAGCAAGACAACACCGGCCAGCGTTCCCAGGAAAATCAGTAAGAACGTTGGCATGCCTGTACCCATGGCATTTGAAAGTCCGGGGCCAGGTGTAATTTCGGCTAATGATTGGAGATAAAACTCATAACCTTTATCGCGTGTCTCTAATTTAAGATTTGCGTAATACTTTTTGGAAATCGCAGCAAGTGCCTCGCTAACTTCTTCCGTTGTTTTACCTTCTTTCAATTTAAAATAGGTGTAGTTACTGTAGTAATCGTTCCAATTATCAGTTGACGCACCCAGGATTCCATCTTTCTCCCAAATCGGAATTGCTGTTGTGGATGCAAGTGCCTCAAATTCAAAATGTGTTTTTCCTGGAAATTTCTTTAACACCCCCGTGATGGTAAGGTCTCCATAGCCTGAAATAGAAATTGTTTGGCCTAGCGCTTCCTGGGTTCCAAATAATTTCTCAGCAGATTCCTGCGTGAGAATTAAATTCTTAGGTTGTGAGAGCGCAGTGGCCGGGTTTCCTTTTTCCAATTGAAAATTAAAAACCTGTAAGAATGATGGATCAACAATGAGACCTCGCATTGGAACATTTATATTGCCATAGGTCGCGTCACCATTCAATCGTCTGTTGATTGAAACTACAGTTTCAGCGAAAGAATACTCTTCTTTTAAAACATGCGCCAGCGGAAGTGGCGATGAAGCGTATGGTTCGCTCCCACCCTCCACACGGATGGCATTGGTGTTTACCCGATAGATCCGATCACCATCCTGGTGAAAATTATCAAAGGTCAGTTGTTCTTTAACAATCAGGATGATGAGCATGCTCAGGGACATACTCACAGAAAGTCCAATCAGGTTAATGATAGAGAATGACTTGTTCCGAAAAATATTTCGAAGTGCAGTGGTAAGGATACTTTTTAACATAAGTTCAAGGTTTATTCGTAGCGTAACAACCGCTTATCTTATGATGGGCCACACCAATAGAAATAACTTCGGTTATTATTGCTTCCAGTTTCAAAGGACTTTGACAGCAAAAACGACACCCCGGTTACTGCATGGGGATTTTAGTGGCTAAAACACAACAATTCCAGTTTCCCATTAAAACACCCCTGTTCCCGTTCGTACAAAACCGTC
>DASTYM010000026.1:0-3000 GCA_035764995.1 Cyclobacteriaceae bacterium
CTAAAACTTTGATGGCCGCTCCGATAGCAATTAGCTGCCACCATTGGTTTAAAATAGGAACATTTCCTGAAGACAAAAGCTGAACAGGCGTTAGGTAGGTGTCCACCTCTACCTTATAGACATTGTTAGGTACAGGACGAATGATAAACTCGTTGTTCCAGAAGAAAAGAGTGTAGGGTCTTCCTGGTTGATATTGGCTTACCCAGATGTTGAGCTGTGTGCCTGCGGCAACGTCATAGCCGGAGGGTAGATTGAACGCCATCGCACCGGTGACGTAGTTTACTGAACCAATGTTTTGCACGTTTGTTTGCCCGGGGTTGCCAGTATTTAGGTTTTTCATCCCTGGTTGGGTGTCTGTTTCTACAGGGACGGAAACTTGTGCATTTGGCACTTGAAGCTGAAGAGTGCCAGAACCGTTATCATTAATCGCGAAAGATGCGCCGGAGCTGGTTATTCCACCAATCACCACTTCTTGAGCTAAGAAAGGCCCAGGTATTGTAAAGGAGAATGACTGCGATGAGGCTGTCCATGTTCCTCCTGAGATGTATGCTACAAATCCGCTGGAGTCTATTCCTGTTAGACTAAAGTTATTTGCATCCACTACCGTTATGATGTAAGTGCCGCCATTTAATTCAGTCATGCCTACAACGCCCGTGATTGTAATTACCGCCCCTGTTGCCAAGCCATGCGCTGCGCTTGTGATCTGACATGGCAAAGCTTGACTTGCTGCCGAGATATCACCCGTTAACGTCGTAGGGCTTTGCTGAAATTGAGCAGGAAATCTAGGCCACATCGCATTGAATTGCTGGCGGTCTTTCATGAAATTCCCTTGAATGCCTTCAAAGTAACAAGGCGCTCTCACGCCTTGATTATAGTTTACGTCCAGTGGATACCTATCGACATTAGGTTGAGTGAAAAATGTATAAACATTTCTCATTTGATCTATTTTCACAGAATAAGCAAAGTCTTGTGAATAGTAAGTATTGATATAATTATCAATTTCAGATGTGCTCAAAGCCGATTCACTAGAAGAAGATGTAAGCCTACGAATCTTCTTTCTTATAGCGGCAAGTGTACTATCAGCCTGAGCCATAATCTCCCTCAATTTTTATATGTAACATTTTCCCATGTTCTTTGTTATGACAAATTCGACAAAGCCACTTCACCTCTAAAGGTTTTTCATAATCCATATGATGCGCTTCTACCTTTATCAATCTTTTACACACTTCGCAATTCTCCGGCCTTTTTAAAAACCCCAATTTTATCGCCCACATTACACTCAATCGTGCTTGGTGTTTCTGCGGATATCTTATCTTGTGCTTTGTTGCGTTTGCCGCATGTTTTTTAGGGTTTTCTTTCGCCCAATCTCGTCCTCGTTTATTTGCTTTCTCTTTTCGAACAGGATCTTCATTTTTTTTCTTTTCTCTTTTGCTTATCCTTTCAAAATTTTCATAGTAGTAATTCTTGCATCTTTCAAGTTCTTTTTCTTTATTTTCTGAATAATAGTTTTTTCTTCTCTCATTATATATTTTTTTATTTTTTAAATAATGAGATTGTGAATATTCGTTTGTGCATTTTTTACATCTTGCCTTATAACTACTCCTGTTTTTAACATAAGTAAATTCATTTATTTCCTTGTTTACTCCGCACTTTGTGCATATCTTCATGATATTCTCCTTTTGTGGGAGTAATCATATCAATAAATGAATTATACTTCATGTTTTTCCCTATGCCATCCTTTAGAAACCTACAGGAACAATTTCATGGATTCTTTCCATTCTATCCTTTACCAGAGGACTTGCATCTTTATTGACTTCAGCTCCATCAATGCTTACTAGATCAGATCTGACTGGCATTCCAGAGGCGTTTACTTCTTCTACTAATCCTAAAGGTAATTCATATGTGTAATCTGGGATCAGTTTCCACATCTGAATAGGCTCTCCGGAACCTGCGCAATAGGCTTTTTCTAATCGTTCATTAGAGTTTTGCCGATTAATATATCTTCCCTTGACAATCTTCTTTCTATTCTCAAGTTCTTTCTTGAGCTTAGTACGGTCTTCAGCCCTTTCACATTTTTTAAAATCATCGTAAGGGACAGAATTTGGCAAAGTGCCGATCAGACCATGAAGTTCGCCTGATTTAGTTGCTAATGCTATTGTTGTCATCAATTACCCTCGTTGTTTAGTGATTGAAATGCTATTTTGTTTGTTTCATTGCTAAATGCCAGATTGTTACTCCCACTTGGCGCTAAAGAAGCTGGCTGAGAGGGAGACCCGGGCATAACGAAAGGATCGAAATTTATTGAATTCATATCAACATAAAAATTTAACTCATCAACAGATAATATTTTTACTGTCTTTCCATTTGCTTGTTGCATCCCATATTCAAAGGGAATCGTTAACAAGATCATCTGTCCAGGGATATAGCTGTTATAGGCCGTCACATCGTCTACCTCTACTGTGATCACTGCGATGATGTCATTTGTGATAGCTGTAATAAGCAAGGAAGAGGCAATCTGTATTGTGCCCGGAAGATAAACATTTGCATTGTTAACGGCTGTCATATAAAAGGAGCTGCCCGAAGGCAGCCCCATTATCCTTATGGATTAAGCGAGTTAATTAACCCTGTTTCAGATTTGTATGCCTGCCATACGATCTTATCCCCAGAAGAACCTGCTGGGCTATTAGCGCCTGCGGCCAGGTTGATGAATGGAGAAAACTGACCGGTATGGAAAGGAGGATAATTAAAGTCATATCCTGTTTGCACACCTGTAATAGGATTAAATTGTGTCCGCTGACCTGCAGGCGCTAACGTTGCAAATAGTTGGGTTGTTGGAACCGCACTAGATGCAGGGAACGCAAACGCTGTGAAGGTAGAGCTGTCAATGTCTACAGTCATTGTGTAGGTGCCGACAGCTACAATCTTACCAGTAAGGCCATTGATCTCCGACATACCAAAAGAGTTGGGTACGCTGAAATGAATCAGTTCGCCAACCACATA
>DASTYM010000027.1:0-3231 GCA_035764995.1 Cyclobacteriaceae bacterium
ACTATTTGATTTTGCATCTTCCCTCATCATTACACAAGGGTCCACGCAATTCGCCAACGTCCATTTAGGCATGAGTACGATGATGTTCGTTTCATTACTGGTGGGCCGTGTAGTCTCGGACTTGAGTGCGGCCGAAAAAAATCTGATTGTGGAAAAATCCCAGGTAGAATCGATCAACAATGAATTGCAACATGCCAACCAGGAATTAGACCGTTTTGTGTACAGCACATCGCACGATCTAAGCGCACCGCTCAAGTCAATCAGGGGGTTGATCGCCCTGAGCAAAATGGAGCCTCAGAACAGTCATGTTTATTTGGAGAAAATCAATTTGAGTGTGAACCGGTTGGAAGATTTTATCAACGAAGTACTTGATTACTCCCGTACGAACCGAAAAAGCCTCATCCTTGAAACCATCAACCTCCGTGAATTAATAGAAGATATCAATTCCAAATTTGAATTCCTGGAATCTTTCTCGAAAATTAATTTTTCATACGACCTCAAAATTGAAACTGTCAAAAGCGACCGTTTCCTGTTGCGCGTTGTGCTAAGTAATTTAATTTCCAATGCGATCAAGTATCAAAAAAGCATTGAATTACATCATCCTTTTGTGGAAATAAAATCATATGAAGATCCGCAGAATCTGTTCATTGAGGTCGTGGACAATGGCGAAGGAATAAGAGCAGAATATCAGGATAAACTTTTTAACATGTTTTATCGCGGCACGATGAGTTCATCGGGCTCTGGACTTGGTCTTTACATTGCCAAAGAGGCCTTGCAACGATTAGGTGGAAAAATTTCTGTAGTGTCTGTCTGGGGAGAAGGATCAACTTTTAGAATTCAGTTGCCATGGGCACAAGAGCGCAAAGGAGGTTGAATTCGCGACAGCGTACCGCGTGGGCCAAAACCAAACGAATTGATGGACTACACGCAAGTGATCATACCGAAATTGTTGTACGATAAATTGCGGAGCAGATAATCACCCTGTTTCAACATGATCATCCCCCATTGTAAGGGAACATCTGCTGAAAAATCCTATTTCATTACTCCATCGGAAAAGTCCGGATTTCAATGGTATAGACTTCCGTCAAATAATTTCGGTACTTTATATCAAATCAACCTTATTATGAAACTTTCCAAACTCTTATATGCGCTCATTTTACTGGCAGTTGTCAGTGGATGTAATCCCGCCAGGGAAGAAGCCAAAAATGAAAACATCGCATCACCCATTGCCGAGAAGAAACCCGATACACTCAGCGGTAATCGAATCGATAACTATTACTGGATGAAACTGACTGATGAGCAAAAGAATGCTGAACAAAAAGATGAGCAAACTCAAAAGGTGCTCAACTATTTAACAGCAGAGAATGATTACCTCAAGGCAAAGCTCAGCCACACAGAAGGTCTTCAGGAAAAAATCTACAATGAAATCGTAGGTCGTATTAAACAAACAGACGAATCGGTTCCCTATAAAGACAATGGATATTGGTATTACACCCGTTATGAAGAAGGAAAAGAATACCCTGTTTATTGCCGCAAGAAAGGATCATTGGATGCAACGGAGGAAATTCTGCTCAATGTAAATGAGCTGGCTAACGGTCACAGTTATTATTCGATCACTGGTCTCAGTGTAAGTGAAGATAATAATTTACTCGCCTACGCAGAAGATTCCGTTAGCCGCAGACGTTACACCATTTATGTTAAAGATTTACGCACTGGTAAAATTATTGACACCCAAATTCCCAACACAGAAGGTGATGTAACATGGGCCAATGACAACAAGACTTTCTTTTATGTAAAGAAGGATTCTCTTACTCTCCGTTCACGCTGGATCATCAGGCATAAACTTGGAACTCCTCCAGCGAAGGATCAAATTGTATCCGAAGAAAAAGATGAAACATTTTACACCGGCATCTATAAAACCAAGTCAGATAAATACCTGATCATTTGGGCCAGCAGTACGCTTACCAATCATTATCAACTATTGGATGCCAATACCCCGGATGGAAAATTTAAGGAATTCAGTCCGCGCGAAAGAGGAATTGAGTATTCAATCGATCATTACAAAGACAAGTTTTACATCGTAACTAATTTGGATGCACTCAATTTCCGCTTGATGGAAACTCCGGAAACCAAAACATCCAAAGCAAACTGGAAAGAAAAAATTGCTCACCGGAAAGATACGCTGCTTCAGGGCATTGAGATTTTTAAAGATTATATTGTGTTGAGCGAGCGCGCAAAAGCAAATACACTCATGCGCATTATTGACCAAAAGACTGGTCAAAAACATTATCTCAATTTTGGTGAAGAAGCCTATACAGTTTTCCCTTCTACCAATCTTGATTTTGATACTGACTTGCTTCGTTACGGCTATACTTCCCTGACAACACCAACGTCTACGTTTGATTACAATATGAAAACGAAAGAGCGCAAGCTCTTAAAACAGCAGGATGTTGTAGGCGGATATAATCCGGCCGATTACCAAACTGAACGTGTTTGGGCAACAGCAGCTGACGGAACACAGGTGCCAATGTCAATCGTGTACAAAAAGGGAATTCAAAAAGACGGGAAGAACCCTACTTTGCTATATGCTTATGGGTCGTATGGCTCCAGCACTAACCCTACATTTTCAAGCCCACGGCTGAGTTTGCTTGACCGTGGATTTGTGTATGCTATTGCACACATTCGTGGCGGGCAGGAAATGGGTCGTCAGTGGTACGAGGATGGAAAAATGTTTAAAAAGAAAAACACATTTACCGACTACATTGATTGCGCTGAGTTTCTGATCGAACAAAAATACACAAGCCCTGAAAAACTTTTCGCCATGGGCGGCAGTGCCGGTGGATTGCTAATGGGTGCTGTGGTGAACATGAAGCCTGAACTTTTCAAAGGTGTGGTGGCTAAGGTTCCTTTTGTGGATGTGATCACTACCATGGAAGATGAAAGTATTCCATTGACAACAGGTGAATTCGATGAATGGGGCAATCCGAAAAACCCTGAATCATATATGTATATGCTGGAATATTCTCCCTACGATCAGGTGAAGGCGCAGAACTATCCAAACATGTTGGTAACAACCGGTTTGCACGACAGTCAGGTTCAATATTGGGAGCCCGCGAAATGGGTAGCAAAGTTGCGCGAACTAAAGACTGATAACAATACATTGCTGTTGCGCACGAATATGGAAACGGGTCATGGCGGAACAACAGGAAGATTTAAAATCTACAGAGAAAT
>DASTYM010000028.1:0-6015 GCA_035764995.1 Cyclobacteriaceae bacterium
CAAAAGCAACCAATAGCATATTTTGGAAGCGCTCGCCTTTTCTGTCACTGATCTCAGCTTTTTTCCCAAGCCTGATATTATTGCGGATAAAAAGCACCCGCTTTCGGATGAAGTAAACGGCCACGCCAAGGGTCAATAAAAATGCTATCTGCTGAATCATCCGGTATTGATTATATGTTTTGCATACAATATAAAAATATATACTTTTGTGCCCCCTTCCCCGGCTTGCCGGGGAGATTTTAAGGTGACGTAGCTCATCCCGATAACTATCGGGAGGTAGAGCAGGTCCAAATTTAGGTGACGTAGCTCAGTTGGTAGAGCAAAGGACTGAAAATCCTTGTGTCGGGGGTTCAATTCCCTCCGTCACCACATAAAACACAAATGCTGACCCAAAAGTCAGCATTTTTTATTTATGACCCATTACGTTTACATTCTGCAAAGCAGAAAAAATGGCTCCTTTTATAAAGGATCAACTGACAACCTGGTGCGCAGGTTTGCAGACCATAATTCTGGAAAAAACACCTCGACAGCTCGTTACCTTCCTTGGGATTTGGTCTGGTACACGAAGAAGGTTAACAAGTCAGAAGCTGTAATTCTAGAAATGAAATTGAAAAATTTGTCAGTTCAGAGAATCATCGATTTTATTAAAAAATATCCGGTAGAAATAGAAAATGATCTAGAAGTAACACCTGTTCGGATTGGGGTTCAATCCTGACGTGACGCTGCGCGTCAGTCAGGATGCTGACCGCAAGCGTCAGCCTTCCCTCCGTCACCACATCAAAAACACAAAATGCTGACCCCAAAAGTCAGCATTTTTTATTTGTTAACGATGTTCGAGAACTATTTATAGTGTTTAAGCCTCACGATTTCCTCCTGGGTGAGGAATCTCCAATGGCCACGGCTTAAATCTTTCTTATCCAACCCTGCGTAGACGGAGCGATCCAGTTTTACAACCTGGTACTCGAGTCTTTCAAAAATTCTTCTGATCACGCGGTTCCAGCCAATATGAATCTCAATACCAACGGTTTTTCCGTCTTCAGAAACTATTGCCAGGTCATCGACCATTGCTTTACCTTCTTCCAGTTGAACGCCATCCAGAATTTTCTGAAAATCATTTTTCGTTAGTGGCTTATCAAGATCAACTTTGTAAATCTTCTTTACATTATATGAGGGGTGCGAGAGTTTATCGGTGAGTTCACCATCGTTGGTGAGTAGTAATAATCCTGTTGTATTTCTGTCAAGGCGACCCACAGGATACACGCGCTCTTTCACAGCACCTGCAATAATCTGCATCACCGTGTTTCGCTCTTGCGGATCTTTGGTTGTGGTCAAAAAACCTTTCGGCTTATTCATTAAAATATAGACAGGTCTTTCAGCACGAAGCGTTTTTCCATCATACTTCACGACATCAGTACGGTTCACCTTGTAACCCATTTCAGTGATGACGGTTCCATTCACAGAAACCAAACCCATCTTGATGAGTTCGTCTGCTTCACGTCTGGAGCACACACCGCTGTTTGAGATATACCGGTTAAGGCGGATTTTTTCCGGCTCTACTTCTTTTGCCTCCTCTTTTTGATAAGTGAAATCCTTTACTGATTTTCCAAAATCCGGATCGTGTCTTCTTTCGTAGGATTTACCTCCACGACTGAGTTTAGAAAAGAATCCTTTCTTGTCACCCGATTTTTCGCCTCGTGGTGGTCTTGCATCATCACGTGCGTTATCGGCAGGGCGTGAATAGTTGGAGGTTCGTCTTGGTCTTGAGTCATCACGATCGTCCCGTGACCGTGAGTACGGTTTATCGCTGCGTGAAGAAAATCCCGAATCTTTAGATCTGCCAAATGTTTTACCTCCGCGTGGTTTTGAGAAATCTTTGTCACCTTCTTCTCTTGAGAATTTTGAAGGGTGCCCTGGTTTTGAGTCATCACGATCGTCACGTGACCGAGGGTAAGGCTTATCGCCACGAGAAGAAAATCCCGAGGCATCTTTTGATCTGCCAAATGTTTTCCCTCCGCGTGGTTTTGAGAAATCTTTGTCTCCTCCTTCTCTTGAGAATTTTGAAGGACGTCTTGGCTTTGAATCATCACGATCTTCGCGTGATCGCGAAAATGTTTTCCTTCCGCGAGAATCGTTGGAACGCGCTCCGCTTCGGCCAGAAGATCTACCGCCATCGGGTTTCCTTCTGCCTCCACTACCCGATCCGGAATCACGCCTGCGCATCTGGCTCTTTTAAGTCTGTATTTTCTCCTATAACGTTGAACTCGCCTGTAAAATCTTTGGGAACAGGAAGTTCATTGATGTCGTTGATACCAAAGTATTCCATAAACTTTGGTGTTGTGCCGTACAGCATCGGACGACCAATCGTTTCTGCTTTGCCTGTAATCTGAATTAATGCTTTATCCAATAATTTTTGAACAGCATAGTCGCAGTTCACACCACGAATGTTTTCAATCTCTGTTCTGGAAATTGGTTGACGATATGCGATGATGGAAAGTGTTTCCATCGCAGAAGTTGAAAGTCTTTTCTTGGATTGTTGTTTCAACAAAATTCCAATGCTCGACTGGTATGCAGGCTTCGTTAAAAACTGGTATCCGCCTCCCGCTTTATTTAGCTGAAAAGAAAATTCATCCTGATTGAATTTGTCTTCAATTCCTTTGATGGCGTTGATAATATCTTCTTCGGGAACATCGGCACCGAACATTTCAGAAAGACACGCTTTAATGTCAGCTACCTTAATAGGGGCAGGCGAACAAAAAATCAGTGCTTCGATGTGGTTGAGTAGGAAATCCATTTGTTGGTTGCCAGTTGCAAGTTACCGGTTGCCGGCAACTGGAAACCGGCAACTGGAGACTATTTAGTCTTGCTTCATCATTTTCGCTTCGATCGACTGCGTAGTGTGTGGCACTGCAATCAATCTTTCTTTCGAAATCAACTTCCCGGTAACGGAACAAATACCGTATGTGCTATTCTTAATTCTGACAAGTGCGTTTTCCAGGTTGGTAATAAATTTTTGCTGACGCGCTGCCAACTGGCTCAGGTTTTCTTTCTCGGCTGTTTCAGCTCCGTCTTCTAACACTTTCGTGTTACCACCCGAAGTTGCATCCGTTCCTGCATCGTTGTCGCGGCTCAGCGTATCTTTTAAAATTCTGTATTCGCTTCTGGCCTTTTCTAATTTCTCCAGAATAAGTTTTTCAAATTCTTTCAGCTCCTCATCAGAGTAACGTGTTCTGTCATCTTTAGCGTTTGATGGCTTCGTTGCCTTCACGTGTGCAATTGGACGTTGCGTTAACATCGGGAATGCACCCAGTTGTGGAGGCGCAGGTTTTGCCGGAGCAACTGCGGCCTTTTTAGCAGGAGCTTCTTTTTTAGCAATGACTTTCTTCGCTGCTACTTTTTTAGGAGCGGCTTTCTTGGCTACCTTTTTCATAGGAGCTGCCTTCTTAGCTGAGGTCTTTCCTGCCCGTCCGGCAGACGGGTTTGCTTTTGCCTTCACAGTTTTCTTGGCTGCTTTAGCGGATGATTTTTTCTTAGCCATGGTGTTAAAAAAGTTGCGCAAAATTAAAGCGCTGACACGGAAACAAAAAATGTTAGGGGATTAATTCCAGACCAGCAAAAAAGGCTGAATTCTTCTATATTCAAGGCCTTTTTACACGGTTAACCTAATCAAAATTCCTATGAGAGTCACTTTCGTGCTCGTTCTGGCTGTTTTAATATTCTCTTGTAATCCGACTTCCAGGGAAAATGATCTTAAACGATGGCAGGAACATGCTGCCAACACAACCATCATTCGGGATGATTTTGGTGTTCCTCATATCTACGGAAAAACCGATGCAGATGCCATTTTCGGGATGCTTTACGCTCAATGCGAGGATGATTTTAACAGGATAGAACGAAATTACACATGGGCCATCGGTCGGCTTGCAGAAGTAGAGGGAAAGGACCAACTTTTTAGTGACCTGCGAGCCAATCTTTTTATGACACAGGAAGAAGCAATCGCACAGTACGAGGGCAGTCCTGAGTGGCTCAAAAAACTATGCGATGCATTTGCCGATGGGATTAATTACTACCTCCATACGCACCCCGAAGTAAAACCAAAATTGTTAACGCGGTTCGAGCCCTGGATGCCCATGTATTTTTCTGAAGGATCTATTGGTGGAGATATCGAGGCTGTTTCGATAAGAAAAATCCAGGATTTGTATGATTCGTTGAATGCAGTGGCGGACACCAAAAATTCCGTAATGACGATTGCTGCGAGTCGGGTTCAGACAAAGGGCCAGGAATTTGTTTTGGAGGAACCACAAGGATCAAATGGTTTTGCGATTTCTGGAAAACTTACAGAATCGGGTAAAGCGATGTTGCTCATCAATCCACACACATCTTTCTTTTTCAGAGGAGAGATTCATGTGGTGAGCGAAGAGGGATTGAATGCTTACGGTGCTGTAACCTGGGGGCAGTTTTTTATTTACCAGGGCTTCAACGAGAAAAATGGCTGGATGCACACTTCCTCGTATACCGATGTGATGGATGAGTTTGTGGAGAACATGTCTGAAAAAGACGGGGAAAAATTTTACAAGTATGGAGAGGAGCTTCGCCCTGTAACGCAAAAAGAAATCAAGTTGAGGTATATCGATGGTGATTCATTGTTAGAAAGAGCTTTTACTTTTTACAGAACGCATCATGGACCGATCACTCACCTTACCGATAACAAGTGGACTGCTACTGCCATGAACTGGAATCCCGCGAAAGCGCTTGAACAAGCTTTCACACGCACGAAAACAAAATCCTACGATGAATTTTTGAAGATGATGGATCTACGGATGAATTCTTCAAACAACACTGTGTATGCCGATGCACAAGGTAACATCGCTCTCTTCCAGGGAAATTTTATTCCAAAACGCGATGTTCGATTCAATTATGATAAGCCGGTTGATGGAAGTAATCCTGCTACCGACTGGCAGGGACTTCACACTGTTGCAGAAGCAATTCAAGTTGTAAATCCGCCAAATGGTTGGATTCAAAACTGTAACTCCACTCCTTTTACATCAGCACTTGAATACAGTCCGAAAAAAGAAAACTACCCATACTACATGGCGACAGAGCCTGAAAACTTCCGAGGTATCCATGCAATAAAGGTACTAACAGGCCGCAGTGGTTATACCCTGGACAAACTCATTCAAACTGCATACGATCCTTACTTACCAGCTTTTGAAAAATTAATTCCTGGTCTCATCGAAGCGTTTGACAAATCTGGTGGAAAAAAGTATGCTTCACTAAAACCTGCTGTTGATGTTTTGCGCACTTGGGATAGAACTGTTTCGAAAGAATCGGTTGGAATGTCACTTGCACATTTTTATATCTCCATTTCAATGCGGGAAGGCAAGCGCGATCCGGAAATGGAGTTGATTGATGTTGTAAATTATTTTGGAACCGGATCTCCACATGAAGAACGGCTTGAACTTTTTTCAAAGGCTGTTCAAAAAATTACGGACGACTTTGGTAAGTGGGATACACCGTGGGGAGAAATCAATCGTCTTCAGCGATTGACTGGCGATATCAAACTGCTGTTCGATGATTCGAAGCCAAGTATTCCTGTGGGGATGGCTTCCGGAAATTGGGGTGCTCTTGCATCTTTTGGCTCACGCGGAACCCAAAACACAAAACGACTTTACGGTTCATACGGAAACAGCTTTGTTGCAGTGGTTGAGTTTGGCGATACGGTAAAAGCTAAAAGCATTTTAGCGGGAGGTCAAAGTGGAGATCCTACATCACCACACTTCTTTGATCAGGGACAACGGTACGCTGATGTTCAGTTTAAAGATGTTGCTTATTACAAAGAAGATGTAGAGAAGAGGGCTCAGAAAAAATATCATCCCGGAGAAAAATAAGTATGATCATCATTATCACTTCGCTTAAACTTAAAAGACTTTGGGATTTTTTTCGTTTGTCACTTTATGGTCTCAAAATTTCGCGACAGGCAAAAAATCAAAAAGGTTTTATCAAGCTGAAAAACACCGG
>DASTYM010000029.1:0-3607 GCA_035764995.1 Cyclobacteriaceae bacterium
ATCATCGTGATACTGATTGTTATTAGTTTGTCCATTGCCGTTGGCTTCCTGATTTCATTTTTATGGAATATGAAGAGCGGCCAGTATGATGATTTGTATTCACCTTCTGTCCGAATGTTGTTTGAAGACAAGCCACGTATGAATAACCAGGTGAAATCTCAACAGAAAGAAAATTCAAAGAATGATTGATCCATTCTTATGGAAGGTCGGGCTGAGAATCCGGTAATAAATTATTATCAGTATTCTGATTGCTGAGATAGGCCATCAGCAAACCAAAGCTTAGCAATGCCAAAGCACCCATGATAACAGTTATTGTTATACTTCCTGCTAACCCGTTTTGCAGCATCATGGAGTTCAGTGCACCGATCGTGATATCCATTAAAACAAAGAAGACTAGCATGATGGGAGTAAGAATGTGACCCATCTTTTTATCCTTCAATAATAAAATTCCTGTTATAAGAATGGCAGGGAGAATGATGGAAAGATCAAGAACGTGAACAGGATTTGTAGGCAGGCCAACCTCCATTAAACTGGCGGGAGCGTGGTTAGCGATGGAAGCGGGGATAATTTCTGACAGCCACAAAAAATAAAATATAATCGCTATAACAATGAAGTATGTTCCGATGACTTTACGTATAGTTTTTGTTGTTTTAAGTTGGGTGCGTTCGCTTACCAGTTTAGAAAGAATGTACATAAAGAAATAGAAGGAAAGGCCTAGTGCCAGGCAGTAAAAAAAGAAAAGACTATTGAAGTGTACATCAAAAGCGTAAATCACGAAGGCATAAATCAGGTAAAGCGATACTCCGGCAACCAACAGCATACCTGTCCTTTTTGCTCTCAAAATAACCAATGTTGACAGTAACAGAATGGGAACAATAAGAACCAGATCAATAATGTCCTGCCCGGCTGATTGTATTTGCCAATGAATAGTTTCCCGATGATAAAAATCAGGCGTAAAAATTCCGATCAGGCTGATTCCTGCTACCAGGAGTGCCAATACAATAGAGAAACCAATCATTATTTTCTGCTGACCACGCACGATTTTTTTAAATCATCTTTTCAATGAAACTGAAGAATTCATGTTTGAACTGATCGTATGTTTTTGAGAACGTTATTAATTCGTTGATCACGTTTTTGTGATCTTTAAAGTATTGGGTATCGGATTCATCCAGGCGTTGCAGCATATCGGCTAGGTCTTTCTCATGTTCGCGAACGGTTTTTCGCAAGCCGTCAACCACTTCTCCATTATAGTAAGTAATGATATGCTGAAAGTGATCCATTTCTTTTTTCTGATCTGGTGAAGTAGCCTTCAATGAGTTTTGATCAAGCAACTTTTGGAAGAAGCTTAATTCCCTTTTCCATAAAGCTGAAGTTGATAACCACTCCAGACTTTGTTGGTGCATTGAAATCAGGCTGGGCTGAAGAATGTATTTTCCGGTAGTGCCGATGACTGAAATCATAATGATTGGATTTGTTTTAGTGATAGTCTAAATGTATCCCGATTCATGCTTTTTCTGTATGACGATTGTCACACAAACAATATGATTTTGATCAAATATGCTTAACTAGAGAGAGCGTAAATCGGGAATTTTTATTGAATGAGTGAAACAAATTATTCCGGACTTTTTCTGTTCTTCATTCTCACGCTGTTGTCGGAAATTCTGGGAACGATAGGCGGATTTGGATCGTCTTTGTTTTTTGTTTCGTTGTCGCAATTTTTCTTTGGATTTCAAACCGTGCTGGCGTTAACGGGCATGCTTCACGTGTTCAGCAATGTTGCCAAAATCATTTTGTTTCGAAAAACGATCGATTGGAAACTGGTTTTGTGGCTTGGCGTTTCGAGTACGGTTCTCGCGTTGGCAGGTTCTCTTCTTACAACAATAGCTAATCTCCAATATGCGCACCTGGCGCTTGGCGTTTTCCTGATTGGATTCAGCGTGTTCTTTTTTTGGAAACCGAATTTTAAAATAAATCCATCTATTAAAAATTCAATCGTAGGCGGAAGCATTGCCGGATTTCTTGCAGGCTTTATTGGAACCGGGGGTGCAATTCGAGGATTAGTCTTGACATCATTTAACATGGAGAAAACCTTTTTGGTTGGAACTTCAGCCGCCATCGATTTTGGAGTTGATATTGTTCGCACCATCGTGTACCTGGAGAACAATTACCTAGAAAAGAGCATGTGGATTCTTGTTCCAACACTCATTTTTGCTTCGTTTTTAGGGAGCTATCTCGGTAAAATTCTGTTAGCCAAAATCAGTCAGGAGACCTTCCGAAAAGTCCTTTTAGCCCTTGTATTGATCATGGGTCTATTTCTTATAGCAGGGTGGGCTTAAAGTCACTTATTTTCTGATAAAAATCAGTCTTTGCTTGTGACTAGCCTCATACTCTGACAGGTAATGAGCAGGTAAGTTGCGTGCGAAATCAAGAACAAAACCAATTGATATGAAAAAGCCACTTTTAATTCTTGCACTTTTTGCAACGATCTCAGCCTGTGCTCCCGAAAAGCCGAAAGAGGAGGGTGAAGCTAAAACTGAAAAAAATGCAGTAGCCGAAGTTGTGGATCCAACCAAGGGCATTGGCCAGGTGAAAAATGTTCGCCTCGAAAGTCCGCTCGATCAGGAACGCGTAAAACGCGGAATAGCTATTTACGAAATGAAATGCCAGGCATGCCACCGGTTAGATGAAACCCGCGTGGTTGGTCCCGGATGGAAAGATGTGACCAAACGCAGAAAGCCAGAGTGGATCATGAATATGATCACGAACGTGGATGTCATGCTGGATCAAAACGAGGAAGCGCAAAAGCTGTTGGAGTTGTGTTTGACCAGAATGCCTAATCAAAACGTGTCAATCGGTGATGCACGTGATGTTCTGGAGTACATGCGCCAGAATGACGGTGAGAAATAATTAAACATCTTATCTATATGAAGCGCTTATTGATCATTCCCCTGTTGTTTGCCCTGGCATGTGGCCAGCAGCAAGCATCTACCGAAACCGCAAGTGCAGAAGCTGCACCTGGAGGAGGCCAATCAACTGTCAAGGATGAAACCTCTGAACCGGATGTCGTTCGGGTTGCTGTTAACTCTCCTGTACACACAACATTAGTAGCTGCCCTAAAAGGTGCCGAATATGTTGATGCTCTTTCGAATGCCGGACCCTTCACGGTGTTTGCCCCAACCAATGAAGCGTTCGATAAACTTCCTGCAGGTACGGTTGAAAATCTGTTGAAGCCGGAGAATAAAGATGCGCTCAGAAATATTCTTGAATACCATGTTTATGTGGGAGTGATCAAGGAAGAATTTATTCAGGATGGCATGACCTTGAACCAGGTTAACCTGGATAATGTAACGCTGAACAAAAAAGACGGAAAGGTTACAGTTAACGGAGCCAATGTGTTGGGTGTGGTGAAAGCCTCGAATGGTGTCGTGTATGTAGTGGATGCCGTGTTGTTGCCTCCCGATAAAAAATAATTTTTATGAATCTCTTAACAAATAATAGCATGAAAAATATAACATTGCCCCGCACCCTGATCGTACTCGGTGTCCTTGCTGCGACAAGCCTGTTGCAGTTTTGCAAACCGAAAGGTCCGGCTGATGTCTCTACGGGA
>DASTYM010000030.1:0-3561 GCA_035764995.1 Cyclobacteriaceae bacterium
TTTTATGTTCAATTGATAAGCCCGTTCCAAACGGAGCCAGGCTTTTCTAAGTATGATGCAATTTTCACAACTTCAAGACATAACCGGTGGAAGCAACGTTATCCTTTCAACAGACCGACCTGTAACGCAGTTGATTACCGATAGCCGGAAAGCCATTCCACAGGATGGATCTGTTTTTTTTGCAATTAATGGCGAGCATCACGATGGCCATCAATATATTCAGACACTTTATAATGCTGGTGTTCGTCAGTTTGTTGTGGAAAAAGATTTTCCTGTCTCGAAATATGCTGACGCTAATTTTTTAAAAGTTAAATCTGCTGTACAGGCTTTGCAAAAAATTGCCGCATACCATCGCTCACAATTTTCTTTGCCTGTAATTGCCATTACCGGAAGCAATGGAAAAACAATTATCAAAGAGTGGCTGTACCAATTGCTTTCGAAAGAATATACGATTGTAAAAAACCCGGGGAGTTATAATTCTCAAATTGGGGTCCCGCTTTCGGTTTGGCAAATACAAACGCATCATACACTGGGAATATTTGAAGCAGGTATTTCGAAGCCGGGTGAAATGGAAAAATTGGAAGGCATCATTAAACCCGGCATTGGAATTTTCACCAACATTGGAACAGCACACGATGAAAATTTTTCTGATGTTGAAAATAAGATTCATGAAAAATTAAAACTCTTCCAACATGCTGAGCAATTGATTTGTTGTGCTGATCATCTTACGCTCAATAAAATACTGAAGCAGTCAGGCATACCATTACTAACGTGGGGATTTTCAGAACAAGCTGATATCCGAATTTCGAAAGGGCTAAATAATTATGTAGTAACATGGAATGGAAAAACACTTAAAGTTGAATTTCCTTTTTCTGACCAGGCCTCCATTGAAAATGCGTTTCACTGTATTGCGCTCATGCTCCAGTTGGGCATTAAAGGATCAGCCATTCAGGAAAGAATTCATGCGTTACGATCCGTACCGATGCGCCTCGAGTTGAAAGAGGGGATCAATCAAAGCCAGGTAATTGACGATACCTATAACAACGATTTAGCCGGATTGCAAATCAGTCTGGACTTTCTCAATCATCAGAGTCAAAAGACAAGCAAGACGCTTATCCTGTCGGACATCCTGCAATCGGGATTGGAAGAAGGAGAGTTAACAGATCGCATAGCACAACTGGTGAACAACAGCGGACTGAAAAGATTTATTGGAATAGGCCCTGCCCTGTCGAAGCACGCAAAAAAAATTCGTGTACCTGCTGAATTCTTTCTGTCAGCAGATGAGTTTTTAAAATCGCAATCTTCAAATTCCTTTCAACAGGAAGTAATTCTTGTTAAAGGTGCACGCATATTTCAATTTGAAAAAATTGTTTCACACCTGCAACGAAGAGTTCACGGAACCATTATGGAGGTAAATTTGAGTGCGCTGGTCTACAATTTGAATTTTTTTAAATCGAAACTGAAAGCCGAAACCAAAGTGATGGTGATGGTGAAGGCATTTGCCTATGGTAGTGGTAGTGTGGAAGTTGCTAATGTGTTGCAGTATAATAAAATCGATTATTTGGGTGTCGCTTACGCAGATGAAGGTGTTGATCTAAGAAGAAATAACATCACTTTACCCATCATGGTGATGAACCCGTCAGAAGACGGATTTCATTCTATGCTCAACTTCAATCTGGAACCGGAGATTTACGGATTTAAAATACTGAATGAGTTTACTTCATTCTTACAGGGAAGACGTTGGAAAATCCACGTGAAGATTGACACCGGTATGCATCGGTTGGGCTTTGAAGAAGGAGATATCGGGAAACTTGTAAAAGTATTGTCGGAAAATAAGAACCTGGAAATTGCTTCTATTTTTACGCATCTCGCAGGTTCTGATGAGGTAGAGCACGATGATTTCTCAAAACGTCAGGCAGAAAACTTTTTGAAAAGCGCGGGTAAAATAACAGAGGTTGTTGGGTACAAGCCAATTCTTCATGCGCTGAATACACCAGGAATGTTGCGCTTTCCGGAATACCAATTTGGAATGGTGCGACTGGGAATTGGTTTATATGGTGTAGATCCTACTAACAATAATCATAATGTAAGGCCCGTTACAACATTGAAGACGATCATTTCACAAATTCGTGAGGTGAAGGCCGGTGAAAGTGTTGGTTACAGCCGGAAAGGAAAAGCCATTAAGACGATGAAGGTGGCTACTATAGCCGTAGGATATGCCGATGGCTATAGCAGGGCGTTTAGCGGTGGGGTAGGAGAGGTTATTGTAAACGGAAAGCGGGCAAAGGTTGTTGGTAATGTGTGTATGGATATGACGATGATTGATATTACCGACATTGATGCAAAAGAAGGCGATGAAGTAATTTTATTTGGTGAAGAATTGCCAATCGGAGAACTTGCGAATAAAATCAACACCATCCCATACGAAATCCTGACCAACACGAGCGAACGTGTTAAAAGAGTTTTTGTGGCAGAAAGTATTTAAATAATCATAAATTTTTACGAGGTATGAAAGGTGCCGGGAAATTGAAAACGCTTTTAGGACGAGGTTTAGTCTTCTTGTTTGTCGCACTTGTTGCAAGCTGTAACAACGATGAACCCGTAAGTGAAAATGCGTATGTGAATAATTGGATTCTGGAAAACATGGATACATATTATCTGTGGAACAAGGATATTCCGAAATCACCCAACAAATCACAAGAGCCTGATATTTTTTTTGAGTCATTGCTTTCCAATGAGGATCGATTCTCCTGGATTCAGGATAATTATCAGGAACTACTAAACTCGTTACAAGGCGTTAATAAGGAAGCCGGTTATGAATTTCTATTGTATCGTGATAATGCAAATCCAGAAAATGTATTGGCGCAAGTCGTGTATGTTAAAACGGGATCGCCTGCCGCTTCAAAAGATTTAATGCGTGGAGACATCATTACACAAATCAACGGTCAGCAAATTACGATGACCAACTACTCCTCACTGGTAAATCAGATGAGTGAAAATCATACCATCAAATATAGTCGCTACAATTTCGCTACATCGTTGTTTGAGGACAAAGGGACCTTATCACTCACAACAACAGAGTTTGCTGAAAACCCAAATTTCCTCCACCAGGTATTTGAAATCGGAAACAAAAAGATTGGCTATTATGTGTACAATTTCTTTGCAACAGGCCCGACATCCAATGATTTGCAATACAACAACGAGATGAACGAAATCTTCGCTGAATTTAAGGCCCAAGGTATAACTGACCTCATCATTGATTTGCGATACAACAGTGGCGGAGCCGAAAGCGCAACCATTAACCTGGCAAGTTTAATCGGTAAGAATGTAACGAGCTCAGATATTTTCACCATCCGTCAGTATAATGATGAATTGGAAGCTCAGCTTTCAGCGGATGTTCTGACGCGGAAGTTTGAAGGTAAATCGCAGAATGTTGGAAGCATGCTTTCTAACAGTCGGGTTTATGTGCTGACAAGAAACAGAACAGCATCGGCCAGTGAGTTACTGATCAACGGACTGAAACCTTATATGGATGTGTTTATTATTGGCGATACTACTGTA
>DASTYM010000031.1:0-6825 GCA_035764995.1 Cyclobacteriaceae bacterium
GGGTGGATGTTGATGGGATTGATTTTTATTATGGAATCCCTGGAAATCAACATCGAGGATTTAAAATCGGTGTTGATAAAAGAGGCGAAAATTTTGATCCGACAACCGGAGAAAGAACGCTCAATCAGGAAGTATTTCAGAAAGCAAAGAATTTCATTGCGCACCGCTTTCCCGTGCTGCAGCATGCACCGTTGATTGAAAACAGAGTTTGCCCATATGAAAACTCTCCGGATGGAAATTTTATTTTTGATCATCATCCAAACGCCTCTAATTTGTTTTTTATGGGAGGAGGCTCAGGGCATGGCTTTAAACACGGACCTGCTTTTGGAGAACTTGTTTCAAAGATTCTGGCAGGAGATTGCCTGATCCCATCCATGTTAACACTCAAGTAGAAAGGATTAACTGCTCTTAGGCTTCGTATATTTCTTTTTGGAGCTCGCGACTTTCGGTTTCAGGATGTAGGCAACTTTAACAGACATCACAGTATACAAGTCGCGGTCTTTTTTATTTCCTCTTATGTTCGATTGATGCTCGCTTCCATATCCCGCTAAGACGTTATAGGTCATGCCATCATACTCACTTGTGTAGGTATGGTTTGGAGGTCCAATCTCATTCGATCGATAGGATAATGCCTTTGCTAATTCATTATTTCCAAAAGAGCCAAGGTCAACATAATTTCTGCTTACATCATCTAAGTAATCAGTAAACACATAACGAAAGCCAAACTCTCCTGAAATATCCATGTTGGTTTTTAAACGAACCCGAACTCCAATTCCCAATGGTATTGCTACCTGGGTTCGGCTGTAGGGCTTAATCTTATAATTGGCATCTGTACTTTTCAGCGAGGCATACTGTCCTTCTGTGCCAAGAGGTTGCAAGTCCACCCACTCACCGCCCCGCGCCAATGCATTTCCATTTAAATCTGTTTTGGGAGCCAGGGCTTGTGGGTTATTGTGGAAAAGTGCTATCCCAAAAAACCCATAAGGAGTCCAGTCTGCCCGGTAGAGATAAGTCTGTTGATTTTTGAACAAATCAAAAACTCCGACTACAGACAACTCTTTTATTCTGTTTCTAAAAGAAAGATTTCGTTGGTACCTGTAAACTCCATTTTGTGTATCAGTTCTATCTGCAGATTCATGATCAGATCCTTTAATGGTACCATACAGGAAAGATGCCTGCAATGAATAGAATGAACCATACTTGCGCTTAAAATACAAACCCACACCAGGTCTTGTCAGTGATAAATCAGTGCTAAACTTTTCAGGCAGTGGTGCTAAATCTCCGTAATAATTTAACGCATCAAACGACACCCCGACTGCATTGTACTTTCGATTGACATACGTCATACCCTGGTAGGATCCCATTTTCTTGTTATTTCGCTTGATTTGACCTCGCCTCATTTGACCTTGGGCGGTCAAGGAAAATAGAAGTAGCGCTGGCAAGATGAAAAGATAAAGCGTGCGAGCGGAGACCATGCGCCTATGCCTGTGGGGGTTCTCAAACATGGGTGCAATCTTGAGCATTTTTTTCACCCGCCTCTTGCACTACTTAGCATTGATAGGTAAAAATTGAGCAATCAGCACTATCAATTAGTTGCTGCTATGACCTGGCGCGGCCTACATCATATATAGAGTAAGGAGGCTGCAGCTTGGGTAAAATATTCCACACTTTTTTATTTCCAAATGCATTTTAGCTGATCGCCTTCGCGTGGCACGAATGTTTGTAGACTTTGGGTTATGAAGACTAAAAAGTGGAGTTCTGAAAAGACCCTGCAAACGCAGGGACAATCCTGAAATCACGCCTGCATTCCTGGCTAATAAAATCCGTAAAATCAAAATCAACACGTATGAAAAAGTTAATCATTTTAAGTTTCCTATTAGCTGCAAATCAGGCTGCATCTGCTCAATACTTCTTATCAAAAGGTCAGTCGCAGTTTAATGCTGGCCTGGGATTTTCATCATGGGGGCTGCCTGTTTACGCTGGCGTTGATTGGGGTGTTCATCGTGATGTTTCTGTCGGAGGTGAGCTATCGTACCGATCGTTCAACCGAGACTTCCGTGATGTACCGTATCATCACAGTGTACTAGGCATAGCTGCCAATGGCAATTATCACTTCAACACGTTATTATCGATTCCTCGTGACTGGGATTTCTACGCTGGTTTAAATCTCGGATTCTTCGTTTGGGATTCCGATAGTGATTACCCGGGTAATCGAACTTCAGGATTGGAGTTGGGTGCCCAGGTTGGCGGTCGTTATCATTTCAACAATCGGGTTGGTATAAACCTGGAGGTTGGAGGAGCCACAGCTTTTTCGGGAGGAAAAATTGGTGTGACGTTAAAGCTATAAGCGAAGGAGTTTAAACAATGAACATTCATTTACGGAGCAGGATCGATTCCGTATCAACTAAAATTCTCGATTACGTGAGAAACCTCACATTCAAAAAAGTTATTGTTCTGTGGGGAAAAATTTCAGGGCTGATACTGGCTCTCTTGCTCCTTATTTTTGTTTCTACCTGGTTAGGAATCTTTGGTTCCATCCCTTCTAAAGAAGAGCTGCTCGAAATAAAAAATCCAATTGCTTCAGAAGTATATAGTGCTGATAGTGTTTTGCTGGGCAGATATTTTTATCAGGAAAGATCAGATGTAACTTTTGAAGAAATACCCAAACATGTAATCGATGCTGTAATTGTAATAGAAGATGCGCGGTTTTTTGATCATCATGGAATTGATTTTCGAAGCTTTGGCCGCGTTATTATTAAAAGTATTTTATTCCAACAGGAGTCCTCTGGTGGAGGAAGCACCATTTCGCAGCAACTTGCCAAGAATCTATATCCACGCAAAAACTACTGGTTCTTCTCTTTACTGATCAACAAAATAAGAGAAACCATCATAGCCGCCAGGCTCGAAGATGTTTATGATAAAGAAACTATCTTATCCCTGTATCTGAATACTGTTCCCTTTGGAGATAATACGTTTGGGATCGAAGCTGCTGCTCAGCGATTTTTCTCTATCCCCGCAAAGGAATTGTCTATTAATCAGGCGGCATTACTCGTTGGAATGTTGAAAGCTAATCACGTGTACAATCCACGAATCAATCCTCAACAAGCATTGCAACGGAGAAATGTTGTACTGGCCCAACTAGAGAAATATGAAATTCTGGAGGCCGATTTGGTTGACTCACTTCAAGCACTTCCAATTGAATTGCGATATCATAAAATCACGCACCACACCGGCTTAGCCCCCTATTTTCGGGAATTCTTGAGATCATATTTATTGCAATGGTGTGAAGATTATAACACGACACACGATGAAAAAATCAATTTATACACGGCTGGTTTAAAAATTTACACAACAATTGATTCTAGATTTCAACACTATGCAGAAAATGCCATGGAACATCAAATGGCTTCTATCCAGAAAGTATTTCTTAAACACTGTGGCAAAAACAATCCGTGGGAAGAATACCGGGGAATGATTGATGAGATCATTTCTAAGTCAGGTCGCTATCAAAACTTAAGTCAGCAGGGGCTATCGCGTGAAGAGATTATGGCAGAAATGAACAAGCCTGTTTCCATGAATATTTTTTCGTGGGATGGTGAAAAGCAGGTAATGATGAGTCCTGTTGACTCAATCAAATATTATTTGAAGTTTTTAAATACCGGATTGCTTGCGCTTGATCCGTCACAAGGAGCTGTCCGGGCCTGGGTTGGAGGAATTAATCATCACTATTTCCAGTTTGATCATGTTCGTGAAAGTACCAAACGACAGGTTGGCTCGGTTATTAAACCAATCGTTTATGCCGCTGCGCTGGAACAGGGATTGCGACCTTGTTCATTTATCTCAGCAGAAAAAACTACATATACTAACATGGAAGATTGGGCCCCAAAAAATAGCAGTGAAGACAATTATGGATTGAAATATTCAATGCCCGGGGCTCTCGCGTACTCGGTCAACACTGTTTCAGTTCGTGTTTTGGAAAAAACCGGAATCGAAAACACGATTACAGTGGCACGCAATATGGGTATCACAAGTCCGTTAAAACCAGTTCCATCCCTGGCTTTAGGAACGCCCGAAATTTCAATGATGGAAATCGTTCAGGCATATACGTGTTTTGCGAATGAAGGGAAATTGGTGAAATCATTCTTTATAACATCAATTGCTTCGCGCGAAAAAGAAGTGCTGGAAAAATTCGAACCCTCCGACAGCCTGGAAGCAATCTCTGCCGAAAGTGCTTCGCTCATGTTGCACATGCTGAGACGTGCAGTAAATGAAGGAACCAGTGCAAGTCTTCGAACAGAATTTAATCTTCCAAACGACATTGCGGGAAAAACCGGGACGACACAATCAAACACAGATGGCTGGTTTGTAGCGATCACTCCTAAGCTGGTTATCGGTGCGTGGGTAGGTGCTGATGATCCACGAATCCGCTTTTGTTCGACAGCATTGGGTCAGGGAGCTAAAACAGCACTGCCGATTGTAGCAGAGTTTTTACAATTATCAAATCAGGATCACACGTTGGATTCCATTACACAGGCACAGTTTCCTGAACTTTCTGTTTCGTTAGAAAATAAAATTGATTGTGACCTCTTTAGAAATGACAATAAGGTCTTCAAAAGGATATTTAAGAAGTCAGATGGTGAGAAAAAGAAAGAATTTGGCAAAGAAGAGAAAGGGTTTCTGAAAAGATTATTCCGCAATTAACTGCTTGGCTTCTCTCTCACTCCCAGAAGCAGAATAACAACACCAGATGCCATAAGCACGCCTCCTGTAAGGGGTGACCAATAAAGAGGGATTTTCGTCTTCCTGGTTACTGTACTTCCAAGGTTTACTACTTCCTTCCTGGAAATAACAGTGAAACCTGTTAATACCGTCATGGTAATTCCTGCAATCAATAAAATTGTTCCAAAGGTTCTCATGGTGCTCAGGGGTTAGTTGTCCTGATCAACTACAATTCAGCAGCCACATTATGATAGTGACATTTTAATGTGTTTTGAGAATACCTGAAATATGAACGTGGGTATATAATTCTACACACTGTTTTTTAATGCGATAAATGTACACAACAGGGGGACGAAATACAGTTTGGCACGCTGTTTTCCCGTTGGTACACTTTTTTCAGTGCATAAAAAAAGAACCACCCAGGTAATAATGGAAGACTATACGAAGGTAATTGCAGTTTTAAATGACCTCATTAAAATCAACGGAGACCGAATTACAGAGTACGAGAAAGCAGCTGCAAGTCTTAACAATTCCGAATTAATGCTAAAGGCATTGTTCTATCAAATGTCAGACGAAAGCCTGGAGATCAACTACCATCTGGCCGATAAAGTAATTGAGTTAGGAGGAGAACCAGCTAATGAGTCAAGCGTTCCAGGCAGAATTTACCACCTTTGGAAAGATATCAGGGCTACTTTTTCAGGAGAGGATACTGCTGCGCTTACAGTACTGGAGATGTGTGATTTTGGAGAAGATGCTACGCAGTGGGCTTATAAAGAGGTTATAGAGCAAAGCAACGATTTTCCTGAAGAGATCAGGCGCATGATTATGAAACAACAATTTCTCCTAAAGATGTCACAGGATTTGATCAGGAATCAACGCAATCAGGATCACGAAGTGACAAGATAACCCGGAGCCCATTCAGACAAGAAAAAGCTGAGTATTGCTCAGCTTTTTTTATGACAACTGTGGAGAAAATTCCACACTTACCGAATCCCGATTGGAATAAAGTGGCCAATTCCTCCTTTAAAGAGGTCAAATTTCAATTTCTTTCAGCACAGTTCCCTTGGCATCAAATTCGAGTTCCTTTTTGAAAAATCGAAACATGAAAACGATCAGATTAACGATATTTTGTCTGGGCCTCGCTGCAGCACTTTTCAGCTGCGATCGCAAAGAAAATGCGATGCTTCGCAACAAGGTAGACTCTCTTAACAGTGTACTGCAATCCAGTCAGATAGTGGAAGGACAATTGAAGGAGGTTGATGCACTGATTGATTCTATTGATATCAGCAGGAAAATACTTCGCACAAAAGTGGTAGAAGGAACTTCGTACGATACATATGCAAGTCGCCTGCATGATATTAATCAATACGTAAAAGACACGCAGGATAAAATTGCTGCGCTTGAGAAAACTGCGAAAAATGTAAAGGGCTTGTCATCTTCCGTTCGAAGACTGAAGTCCGATTTGGAGCTACGCTCGCAGGAGTTGGCTGCGCTCCAGTTGGAGGTTTCCAAAATGCGCAGTGAGAATCAGTCCATGGCCATGGCCATTACTAAAAAAGATTCAACACTGTTAGCAAAAGAAGATATTATCAAAGTACGGGAAGCCGACATTGTTAAGTTTGAAGCTTCGATGCGCGATACGAACGAAAAAAACAGAATCGCCATGGCAGATATGTATTACAATCAGGCTCAAACGCTGGAGGTAGTTGCAGACAGAACAAATTTTGCCCCTCGCAAAAAGAAACAAGCCATGCGTGAAGCCATGGAACTTTATAAAATATCGTTGTCACTCGGTAAAACTGAAGCCCAAAGCAGGATAGACGTTCTTGAAAAGGAGCTTAGTTAAGTAGGTAGGTTAAGTTTAAGTTTTAAGGAACGCCCGGTATCACCGAGATACCTGGGCTTCCTTATTTATTAATGGTACAAAATCCAACAATCATGATGCAATCATTCACATTATAAATAACTTTAGTAAAGGCTCCCCTCATGCAAAACCCCTGTTTATGAGTACAAAAAATCAGAGCAAGTCAAAAGTCAACAAAGCTGATTCGGCTGCAAAAGTTGTCAGAAAAAAAAATATCCATATTTCCTCAAACGGCAGTCCCT
>DASTYM010000032.1:0-14309 GCA_035764995.1 Cyclobacteriaceae bacterium
AAAACAACCTACAACGAACTTCCATACAAGTTTGAAGCAGGTACGCCAAACATTGCCGATGTGATTGCCTTCGGGAGAGCGATTGAATTTATCAACTCGCTCGGAAAAGAAAATATGGCAGTTCACGAACACGAGCTGTTGGAATATGCAAAAGAAAAAGTAGGTGCATTGCCGGGCGTAAAACTTGTAGGCACCGCTAAGGATAAAGTAAGCGTACTGTCTTTTACGGTGGATGGAATACATCCGTTCGACATCGGTCAAATGCTTGATGCTCGCGGAATTGCCGTTCGCACTGGCCACCATTGTACGCAGCCGTTGATGGACCGCTTTAAAATTGAAGGAACTGTTCGCGCATCGTTTGCTGTTTATAATACAAAGAAGGAAATTGATCAGCTGGTTGAAGGATTGGAACGCGTGATCAAATTTATCAGGCAATAATGGCACGATCTATTGCTGAAATACAAGATGAAATTATAAGTGAATTCTCCCTGCTGGATGGAGACATGGAGATGACCGTTTTCTACATCATGGAATTAGGTCAGAAACTTCCGGAGATGCCTGAAGCTGATAAAACCGAGGATAATATCGTAAAAGGGTGCCAATCGAAAGTATGGTTGACAGCAGAGTTGAAAGACGACAACGTTTTCTTCACAGCCGACAGCAACACAGCGATAACGAAAGGTTTAGTAAGTTTGCTGATCAGGATTTTTAATGGTCAGAAGGCCGAAGCAATTTTAAATACTGACTTATACTTCATGCATAAGATCGGCATGGAGAGATTTATAGGCACGCAACGCTCTAACGGCTTTGCCGCTATGATCAAACAAATGAAATTGTATGCGCTTGCTTTCAAAACAAAGCTGGCAGTAAAATCATGACAGAAGAAACAAGCAATACGGAACAAGTAACAACCGATGCAGGCACAAACAACCTTCGCGAGAAGGTACTGGCCGCTATTAAGACGGTTTATGACCCAGAAATTCCGGTTGACATTTATGAGCTTGGCCTGATCTACGAGATCAGCGTTTACCCGGTGAATAATGTGTTCATTTTGATGACCCTCACCTCTCCCTCCTGCCCTTCTGCAGAAGTAATACCAGGTGAAGTGGAGCAAAAAATTAAGGCCATTGAAGGCGTGAACGATGTTAAAGTAGAGATTACCTTTGACCCGCCTTATTCTCAGGATATGATGAGTGAGGCAGCAAAGCTGGAGCTCGGTTTTTTATAATGAACTTTGTGAAAGCCGGTTGTGTTGATGATAATGGACTAAATACTAACGACTAAATACTAAATACTATAAAGATGTATCCCGAACAATTAGTAGCACCCATGCGTGCTGAATTAACGACTGCAGGATTCACGGATTTAAAAACTCCTGCTGACGTTGAGAATTCATTAAAAGAACAAGGCACTACGTTAATGGTCATCAACTCAGTTTGTGGCTGCGCAGCTGGTGCGGCTCGTCCTGGTATCAAGTGGGCGTTGCAAAACAGTGCCAAAAAACCCGCACACCTAACCGCAGTGTTTGCTGGTGTAGATAAAGAAGCCGTTGCGAAGGCAAGAGAGTTTACGCTCCCTTATCCTCCATCGTCTCCGGCAATCGCGTTGTTTAAAGATGGCGAGTTGGTTCACTTCGTAGAGCGCCACCACATTGAGGGCAGAAATGCACAGATGATTGGACAGCACCTGGTGGAAGTGTTTGATGAGTTTTGTTAAATCTGTAATCAGTTATCCGTTATCAGTTAACTGTTAACGGAATAACCATTAACTTATAACTGAATGGGCCGCGATGAGCGGCCTTTTTTTGTATAAACAAATTGTTCTCCGCATCTAACTCACCCCATCTACTCTCACCTAAGCTTGAAAACTTTGTATAACCCATCTCTGCCCGGGTAGCAGAAAATTGTAAGAAGCAGAAAGTGCAAATGGGTGAGTTAGAGGCAGCGATGAGCGGGTCACTCTAGATCAATTGCAACTCCGAAATCCAACTCACCCCATCTACTCTCACCTAAGCTTGAAAACTTTGTATAACCCCTCTCTGCCCGGCAGAGAGGGGTGGCAGAAAATTGTAAGAAGCAGAAAATGAAAATGGGGTGAGTTATAGGCCACTATTCTTACAGAAACACAGAGATATTTTCATGGTCACCCCATTATTTTATAAAGAAAAAGGCCGTGATCTGCGGCCCTCTTAAGACTTATGTGCTTTTCTGTTACTCGGGCTTAAACAACGCCTTCCATTCTGCCTCTTTTTTCCAATCGATAGCCTTACCTGTCTTTTGTGTCAGCTTTCCTGTTTTATCTAACCATCCTTCCCACAACAAGTATGTTGGGTCCTGACCTTCTGGTGGTTTTGTTTTTATGACGTGTCCACGCAATGAAACCCGTCCATCGGGTAATGCTTTGATGTAATCGACTGTGGGGTTATTCAATTGCAAGCAAGTGCCAATGAACTTATCCCAAACGATTGTTCCTACTTTATTTAGAAAGACAACACGCTCGCAACCGCCCCGGTGTTCTGACAAACCATGCACAAGGATAAATACGTAGAAGTTACCGAACTTATCTTCGACCACACTCTGCGACTCCATCTCCTCTCCTTTAGCAGGAATCGTTTTTTTCCAGGTGGTCTTTCCTGACTTATTTAATCGAACGAGCATCGAACCATCGTCACCGTCACCAAAGACAGCTCCACCACCATCCGTTGTTAAAATCATGGGAGCACCGTAACCTTTGTGGTTAACAAAATCCGCATGATAACTGTACTGACCAATATGGTATTTTAATACAGCGCTGTCGTTAGCAACCTGAGTTGTTAATTGCGCATTCACAGTCAAACTCGAAAGCAGGAAAGCTATAATCAGGTATTTCATAACGATGGGTTTTGATGCTACATCAAAATAACATGAAGACATACAAATGTTACCGAAGTTTTTTGAGAAAGTCAAGATTCAGACATTTTGCCTGATGTCACCCGAACTTCTTTGAGACCTCCGTGCTCTCTGTGGTGAGAGAACTTTCTACTACAGAGTGCACAGAGAAAATGTTCACTTGTCCTTATCCCAATCCTCCGTCCATTTAATTTCCTCCAAAATTCTTTTGATCTCCTGCAGTTTAAGCTCTTGGCTTTTCACAATAACGCTATAATGGCCCACCACCGTTTCTATATCAGTCATCCTGTTGCCGATTATGCTGTTATAGAAATCTTTGTCCGTTGGTCCAATTTCCTTTTCAACCCATTCATAAATCTTCGAAAGATTATGGACGAGTTCATAATCCATTGAGTTTAACAAGCCGGATGTTTCACCTGCTCTCCAACTGCTGGTCGTTATACCGGCCGTTGGCACAACGTCCAACAAGGTGTTAGAACCATAAAGTGCTAACGTATCATTAACTTCCTTCTCCATTTTCAACGCCTTATATCGATTCGGGTATTTGCTCGTGATATAACTAAGTTCATTTTTGCCAATAGCAATTAATCCCGACTCCTGTCTTCGGGAGGCGTTAAAATGATAATACTCCAGCCAGCCGGAAAGTTTTTCAACATTCTCCTCGTAGATTTTAATATTGTTGTTAATCTCGGCCCAGATTGTCCGTTCGATCACTTTCGTCTTAGCCAGCTCTTGTTCAGTCTCCCGGTAATTTTCAAGACGAAAGGCAATGTATATTCCGAGCAAGGCACTAAGGAAGCCCACGAAATGGTTGAGCCAGTCAATTTTTAAATTTCTGAGTTTCGTGAAAATATTTTCATTAGCCATGACGCGAGGTATTATCATGGAAGATTATGAAGTTTTTCGAAGAAGTCAACTCTTAGTCAAATTCCGGCTGAACTCAATCACACTTTTGAACTCCTAAAAAACAGGGCATCTGATCGGAGATGATCAAGAGCCAAACTGTTAGTGCGGCCACCATAATCGTAGAGCTCAACACAAGTTTCCACATTCCTCTGGGATACCGTTTACTCTTCACGTCATTAAAAATAATAAAGAGCGTGGCCAGAAAAACGGAAGCGAGAATCCACAAAGTCACAAAAAGTACAAAAGGAAAATTATAGGATTCATGCCAGCGATTCACCGCCTCCATTATCATAAACGGAAGTGTGGCTAATAAGCCAACAATAATCGACTTACGGATTAGTTGAGAGACATTCATTTATTTACTGTTGAGAGAATTGGTTTTCCCGGAAAAGTATAAGGCACTGTCTTTGTATTGTCGATCATGAGCGTTCCGTTTACTACAACGTACTGTATTCCCTCCGAAAATTTCAGTCCACCTTCAAAAGTCGCTTTATCAATGATGGTGGTCGGATCGAAGACTGTAATGTCTGCGTCACAACCTTCCTGAATACGTCCTTTCTTTTTCATGACGGGAGCAAATGCTTCTAATCGCCTGGCGGGCATCAATGTCATTTTGTCGATTGCTTGTGTGAGTGTTAATGCCTTTTCCTCACGCACATACTTGCCCAATACTCTTGAAAATGTTCCGGCTGTGCGCGGATGAGCAAATTTTGCATATGTCATGCCGTCAGAGGCTATGATGGTGAGTGGGCTCTTAATCGCTTCTCTTATCCACTCTGGTTTCATAGAATAAATGATCACGGTCCCTCCTTTCTTCTGGTAGGCTTCAAAAGTCTCTTTTGTCAACCGCTCTCCCGTTTCGCTCCATTGCAGATCACCATAGCTGATACCCAGCCGTTCCTGCCAGCCTTCACGAAAAATTGCTGTATTGATTCCGGTTGATCCTGCCGGATATGGATAGGCTTCGGTTGTAATGTCAAATCCTTTCTTTTGCGCATTGCCTACCATTTCCAATGTCAAATCAATCTCTTCATTAGATGTGCTATTGATATGAACAATATGTAGCGATGCTCCCGTTGTCATAGCATCGGCAATAGCCTGTTGAATAGAAAGTCCTTTCCCATCGCGCAGGTGTGAAAAAATGGGGACGTGCAATTCGCTGGCGAGTTTATATACCTCATATATCTCCCTGCGCGAAGCCCCCAGGTAATAGCCAACTGACACACCAAGACCTAATGCACCATCGTTAATTTCACTACGTAAGAGTTCATTCATCTTACGCATCTCGTCAAGATCGAGCGCTTTATTGTTGTAATAATCAATTCTTTCTTTTGAGTTAGCATCATTTACAAAATCCTTCATGGCACGTCTGCGAAGTCGCTGGTGATTTGCTGAAGCTCCGAAATTAATGAGCGAACTATCTGTTCGTTGTTTAATGAATTTTTTTATCGGCTCATAGCCGAACTCCAAATCAAGTGCAGTGGTAACTCCGTCATGCAATTGGTACTGCTGTTCCACAGGTGTAGTGCCGTGCACATGCAAATCGATAAAACCCGGACATAGAACAAGGTTCCGAATATTGATTTCTCTTTTTCCTTTCAGACTGGACTCTGAAAGTTTGGCGATTTTTCCACCGTTAATGCCAACGTTTAGAATTTTGTTTAGTTTAGTCTCGGGATCATAGACTTGTCCACCTGAAAAAACTAAATCATATTCGACTGGCTGAGCCGCGGTAAGCAAAGGGAGAATGAGTACAAGCAAGACTAATAACTGTCTCATGAAAAGTCTCAGGGATTATTACAAAGCTTAGCTAAGTTTTACGAGAAAGTCAAGAAAAGATAAGCCTCGACATAACCTTAAAACAAAAAGAACGCACTGACCAAGTCAACGCGTTCTTTAAATAATAGTACCTTCAATCTTTATTTGGCCTCGAGCGTTCCAATCTTCTCCCAACCCGGGTCAACCTCCAGTGCAACAGCTATGTAGATTCGATCATCGTTTTCCTGTTTGATCATGGCTGTCTGTACTGACATTTGAGCAACTACCTGGTCTGGGGTAAGCTTGTACATCGCTCCACTGCTAGCATCGATGATAATCCCGATAAGGCCTCCAAAAATGATGTTGCCAAGAAACCAGGCATCCATTTCTCTTTTGATCTTGATTTCATAGGGATAGTAGCCATCCAATTCAATCTTGACGGCATACTCCTTTTTGGTGCTTATTTCTCCTTTAAATCTTCCACTTCGCTTTAACGGTATTGAGCTTGGCGTTACACCGTATTCACTCCCATCGATAATAATTCTTGCGCCTTTGGGCTGACTCGTGAAATCAATCGTTTGAACGTTCCCATGAACAATAGAAGCGCAGCTTGACAACATTCCGGTTACGATGATAATTGAACCAATAATAATTTTTTTCATTCTTCTCTGTGATTTTTGGTTAGGTTAAGACAATAAAAAACCCACCACTCCCCTATGAGAGAAAGCTGGTGGGTCTAATTCGGGCGCAAGGATATGGAACGTCAGTGAAAGAAACTAAATTCTATCACGACTTTTCCACAAAATACTACTAAAGGACTACGGAATTAGCTTAAAAAATAAAGACGCTACCGATACAATGCCTTTTTCCTGAAAAAGAAGATAACAGATATAATGAAAGGCAGGGCCGACAGGAAAATTTTATAGTTCAAACCCAAAATACCGATCAAGAAAATCATCAGCACCAGTACGCTTAGGAGTCCAATTCCAATGGCCGTAAGGCGCCTGCCGGGTGTTTTTTTAAACACACTACTTAACAGAATTAGCTGTCCGGTCAGCGGTGCAAGGACCATGACATGTGTTAAGGAATGAGCAAGGTCAGCCTTCTTAAACAACTCAAACTCCATCTGAAAAAGAAAACCGGAATTACCTCCGCCCCATTCGAGATAACAAGTGAGTGATGTGATGAGCAATGCAATATTGATTAAACGTGGAGTCATTAGAAATTAGAATCGAGGGTCTTAACGCATGTCGTATTCAGTTTGTTGCCCCTGCGTTTCTCAGTACGGCCTCTATATCGTCATAACAAATCAGTTTAGCCCATTCTAATGGTGTTGCCCAACTGGCTCCAGCCTTATTTGGATTTGCACCCTTCTTCAATAAATATCGGGCCATTTCAATATGGCCCCAACGTGCTGCCATTCCGAGTGGCGTAGACTGGTATTCTTCGTCAATTGGATCAATTTCCGCTCCATAGTTCAGTAGCAGTTCAGCTTTAGAAATATTTCCTTTTTGAGCCATATCATGCAGAATGGTAACATGATGCCAACTCATCGTATTAGGATTCATACCTTTCTTCATGATGTAGGCCGCGCCATCATCATGCTCAAAATAATAGAACTGTGTCCATTTCAGTAAGACTGGTACTTTGGCACCGTATCTGGTAAGGAGATCAATCATTGGTCGATTGTTTTCCTTTACCGCAAACAGAAGAATTCCTTCTCCCCAGAAATATGTTTCATCTTTTATCAAGTCAGGAGAAGTTTTTAATAATTGGCTCACCCTTTCTATATTCCTTTGCTCAACGGCTCGCTCAAACTCTTGTTGTAATTCACTTCGAGGGTATAAAATCTTTCCATTATCTCCCCGATATTTTTGTCTCGAACTATCCGCTCCATATTCATTCAAAAGCGCCTTAATTTCATGGTGACCTCTTTCATTTGCGATCGCTAGCAATGAGTCCTGGAAGGGATAGGTTTTATACCGGGGATCATAGGCCCCATTATCGAGCAAATACTTAACCGTTGACACGTGACCTTCCCGAACTGCAAGATGAATGGGCGGGGTGTAATTGTATTGCCCATAGATTAACTCTGGGCAGTCACCGGCCAATTTTCTTATTGTGTCGAGGTCACCCTCCTTACTAGCCAGCAGAATCTTCCATAGCATTGATGTTGAAGACATAGCCCCATTCGACAATTCAACAGGGAGGTCGAGTTTAAGTTCTGCAGGTTGAAGCATGTTTATGCGCGTTCAAGAATTAGTCTTGTTTCCTCCAGGTCAAGTTCATATTCCAATCTCCGAAGAACTTCTATGCTGATTTTACCTTCATTGCGAAGGGTAATGATAAATTTTCTCTCCCGATCAATCAGCTCTTGCTGAATCCGCTGAAACTCCAGGAATTGTGCTTCATCCATCTTTCGTTGAACATCTTTTCGGAGTCGCTGAATCCTGATCTCATACTTGGTCTTCACCTGATTCAACACTTCATCGGGCAGCAACGAGTAGTTTTCTTCGATATGTTCAATCACAGAAGAAGCAATTCTCATGCGGGCTTCCTGTTCTTCATCATGCTCTCTTCCATCAGGTTTTATGCCCAACCACTTGATCAACGAAGGCATCGTTAAACCCTGCAAAACCAGCGTTGCAAATATTACACAAAACGTAATAAACAAAATCATGTTTCGATTGGGGAATTTTTCTGTTCCATTGATCGTCAGTGGCAAAGCAAGTGCAGCAGCCAGTGAAACAATTCCTCTCATACCCGACCAGGCAACAACTGTCACCAGTTTAAGGCTCGGTCTTGGTTCATTTTTTCTGATTTTTTTGCTGAGTAGTCTGGGGATGTACGTTCCGGGGTACACCCAGATGATTCTCCCGACAATTACTGTTGCACTCACCAAGGCGCCATATAGCAACAACTCCCAAATGGAATATTCATGCATGGAGTTGAGAATAAATGGCAATTGCAGTCCGATGAAAATAAAAATCAATCCGTTCAAAATAAACAAGACAGTATTCCACGTTCCTGTGGCTTGCAGGCGTGTTTGTTGTGGAAATACTTCTGTTGAATGCCATGCCAGAAATAATCCGGCAGTAACTACTGCGAGGACGCCCGACAGGTGAAATGCTTCAGCCGATAGGTATGCGATATACGGAGCAAGAAAAGTAAGTGTGGTATCCGTAGTAGGGTTATCAGGCGTGATGCGGTGAATCCATAAAAAAAGTTGTCCAGTAATAAGACCAACAGCAATACCTGCACTTGCTACCCACAAAAATTGCAGGCCTGCTTCCCACAAAACAAAACTTCCACTGATCACTGCTGCGATCGCATATTTATAAGCAATCAAGCCGGTGGCATCATTCACCAGACTTTCTCCTTCCAGAATAGTGACTACTCTCCGGGGAACACCTAGTCCCTTCGTTGCTGCAGTAGCTGCCACAGCATCGGGTGGAGAAATAATTGCTCCCAGCACGAATGCTTCCGCCCATCCAAATCCAGGAATGAACGAATGTGCTACCCAGGCAACCGCACACGTAGAAAACAACACGCAGCCAATGGCCAACAAGCTGATTGGACGTTTAGCAGCTTTAAAGTCAGGCCAAGAAGTTGCCCACGCTGCTGCATACAAAACAGGAGGAAGGAAGATCAGGAACACAACTTCCGGATCCAGCTTCATCATCGGAAGATGAGGAATTAACCCGATACCAATTCCAACCAAAACCAACAAAATTGGATACGGTATTTTGATGGAGTTTGCAATTTCTGCGAGCCCGGTTACAACAACTAATAAAAAAAGTACAATGGCTATGGTCGTCATCGATAGTTTGTAGTCCTCTAACAAGTCATTGCAGGAAAATTAAGTTCAAATAAGTATTTTTCCTATGAGCCAGGGCTACTAGCCTCCATGATATTTGCGCAGTCTTACAAGTTCCGCTACGCTTTCGAGATGCCAATGAATAAAATCGGTTGAAAGCAATTATACCACACACGAGATTGCGCTTGCGTTAAGTCTAGCTGTTTTGATTTCTGTGATATAGAGAGGATGAGTCGTTTTTAGAACTTCTACTACCTCCAACTCACCCCATTCACGCTCGTTCGAACCTTAAGGCCTATGCCACCCCTCTCTTCCGGGAAGAGAGGGGTAATATAACTTATCAAGTCTGCACAAGATTAGAAGGGGTGAGTTGGAACGTAGGCTGGGTCACTCGGACCCTCAAAAGCTGAACCTCGACAAAAACTCCTGAAGCACTTCCTTAAGAGGCCTGTGATTACTAATACCTAATTTCTTGTTTACTAATGCATTCTCCTTCACATTCAACTGATGCAGCTTGAGATGCTGGTTTATAAAAATAAATTCAAGGTCAGGAATGATCTGTTTTAATGCGTCAACGATATCGATGATCTTCATGCTTCCCTCAACGAGGTTGTAGGTGCCGCTTGGCAAATCAGTAGTTAAGACGTTCGTCAATGCCCTGGCTACAGAATCAATATGAATGAACGTGCGGGACTGGTTTCCATCTCCATGGACGGTCAATCGCTTTTGAAAATTCGCATCAAACACGAATTTGTTGATAACGGCATCGAATCGCATCCCCCTATTATAGCCATATACGTTTCCACATCTGAAAATAAAGGTGTCGATCTTATCGATTAACCTGCGAACGTGTTCCTCCCCACGAAGTTTGGAAATCGCATAAAAGGTCTTTGGATTCGGTTTAAACTGCTCATCTACAGCATCGTCAGAATCACCATAAATACCTGAGCTACTGGTGTATATAAACTTCTTGACTTTACTTTCTTCAACAGCATATACGAGCTCTGCCGTGCCCCAATGATTCACCTGTTCGTACTGATGAGCGTCATCGTTGGCAAACGGAGTTGTTACCCGGGCAGCCAAATGATATACCACATCAATTCCCTTCAGGGCATTCCTCATATGTCGCGAGTCGAGCAGTTCACCTTTATAAAACTGAATCTTTTCATGGCCCTGCTTATGACCCCCCAGAAAGACACTATAGTTTGGGCGACTTAGATTATCGTATATCACAATACGCTTAACCTTTTCGTCAGCCGCAAGTTTGCTCACCAATTCTGTTCCGATATAACCGGCTCCACCTGTGATCAGTATGTTCATAGATTTACTTCGTGACTAATTCTGTGTGCAATCCACATTCGACTTTCTTCAAGCCGTACCACCGGGCTTCTCTTTCCTGCATGCCCGGATCGAGTCTTCTTGTACACGGCTCACAACCAATACTTACATAGCCTTTCTCTTCGAGTGGATGCGTGGGCAACTTGTGTTCTTTCTGATACTCCCAAATCATTTTCGCATTCCAATCCAACATCGGGTGAAAGCGAATAGTATTGTATGGTGCAGGTTGTTCAACTTTCATGGCAGCACGTACAGCACTTTGATCTGCGCGAACACCATTGATCCATACATCGTGCGACTGAAGTACCGAATCCATCGGCTGTGTTTTATTCATGTAACAGCAATGATCAGGGTCAGAAGTAAAAAGAAGCCGGCCTTCTGAGTCGCGCTGCATATGTTTGGGTACATCGGATTTGAGATCACGCGTGTTCAATCCAAAAAGCTCTGTGATGTGATCTCTGAACTTCATTGTCTCCGGAAAATGATATCCGGTATTAATAAAATAAACCGGTATTGTATTATCGATCCTGCTAATGATGTGCAGCATGACCAAACTATGCGATTGAAATGAGGAACTGGTAAACAGCAACTTCCCCTCCTGCTTATACTGTGTTATTTTGTCTTTTATCTCCTGAAAATTCATGATACCAAATCCCGGGTACGATTTTACAAACATAAAGTCAGAATAAGATGGTTCCATCCTTAATTTTTAAAAGCTAACAAGTGTTCCATAATCAAATCAATTCTCAATCGGTAAGCGTGGTGAACCCTAATAACTAATTCACTAATGACTGCTGACCATAAAATGGAAAGTTTGAGTACCAGCGGAAGCTCCTTCCTATTATCTATAGAGTGGTACGCTAATGACCTTATTGGGGTATTTTCTTCTGAAAACAGTAATTTTTTAACCCTTCTCTCCCCTTTTTTGAACCTTTTAAAGGGTTCCCTGTTTACCTTTGGAGAATGAAGCTCAAGATCTCAAGGAAAGAACATTTTAATGCAGCCCATCGCCTTTTCAACCCAGATTGGTCGGACGAAAAAAACCTGGAAGTCTTCGGTAAATGCAGTTACCCGAATTATCACGGACATAACTACGAAATTATTGTAACCCTTACGGGGGAACCTGATCTAACGACAGGATACGTGTTCGACATGAAGGTTTTGAGTAACATTATTAAAGAAAATGTGCTGAATAAATTCGATCACAAAAACCTTAACTTGGATACCGATTACTTTAAAAACCTCAATCCTACCGCGGAGAACATTGTTATCGTAATCTGGAATATCCTGAGAGAAAAAATAGATCGTAAGCTAGACCTGAAAATTACTTTATATGAGACAGAAAGAAATTTCGTTGAATATCCGGCCACATGATCACGATGGTGATGACGACCACATAGGTTCTGCCACCGATACACCGATGCGCCCGGATGCATTCGAACTGAGTGATGATGAAAAGATCATTAAAATAGCAGGTCATTTTAAAGAGATCATGCTCACGCTCGGACTTGACTTAACAGATGACAGTCTCAGCGGCACGCCTCATCGTGTTGCCAAGATGTATGTGAAAGAAGTATTTAGCGGACTCAATCCTAAGAACAGGCCTAACGCCCGGTTGTTTGAAAACAAATACAAGTATGATCAGATGCTTGTAGAGAAAGACATTACGTTCTACTCACATTGCGAACACCATTTTGTTCCGATTTATGGAAAAGCACACGTAGCATACTTTTCATCCGGGAAGGTAATTGGCCTTTCCAAAATTAACCGGATCGTTCAGTACTATTCAAAACGACCACAGGTTCAGGAACGCCTGACCATGCAAATCGGAAAAGAGATGCAGCGTGCTTTACAAACCGAGCATATTGCTGTAGTGATGGATGCCAACCACATGTGTGTGGCTTCCCGTGGTGTTGGAGACACCAATAGTAAGACAGGAACGGCATTCTTTTCAGGTCGGTTTAATGAGGATGAAAATGTGAAGCGTGAGTTCCTGAATTATATTAATAGCAAATAATGTACAAAACCAGTAACTCGGTGTGCAATGACTACGATCATTAAGAAAAATACCAAAACATCAGTAGCAGGGAAACTCCTTAGTAAGGTGAAACGAAAATCCAAAAAACCGTTTGACGCTGATAAATATTCTGGTGTATTAAAACTGAAAAAAGATCCCCTGAAACTTCAAAAAGAGTGGAGACGTGAGTGGGACCGCGTACCTTCTTGATACGAATATTGTTCTCTACCTCCTTCGAGGGGATAAAGACATTCCTTCCTTAATCAAAGGTTCTGATATTTACCTTTCCTTTATCACAGAAATGGAACTTTTGAGTTTCCCAGGATTAACTCAAGAGGAGAAATCGAAAATTGAATCACTCCTGGAGAATGTCTTTGTGGCTGATTTTAACTCTGAGATTAAGAAAACCGCTATTAGGCTTCGCTCAAAATACAGGCTGAAGCTACCCGATTCCCTTGTTGCGGCCACATCAGCATTTTTGAATATCCAGCTAATTTCGGCCGATAAATCGTTTGCTAAATCAAGGAAATTGACTTCGTATTAATTGAGCGATAGCTACTTACTTACTTTCAAATGAAAATTCTTAGCTTTAGAACCTTAATTTAATTGACTTATGATCTTTGATTTAGACATGATTAAGGCTGTTTACAAGAACATGCCTGGGCGTATAGCCAAAGCCAGAAAAGTGGTTGGTAAGCCCCTCACTCTTTCTGAAAAAATATTGTACTCTCACCTGCACGCTGATCAGGAACTTCAAAATTTCGGACGTGGAAAATCGTATGTAAACTTCGCTCCTGATCGTGTGGCTATGCAAGATGCCACCGCTCAAATGGCCCTGCTTCAATTCATGTCGGCAGGAATGCCCAAAGTACAAGTACCCTCTACGGTGCATTGCGATCACCTGATCCTGGCCAAAGATGGCGCTAAAAAGGATTTAGCAGATTCGATCACGGCAAGCGGTGAGGTATTCAATTTCCTCGAATCAGTTTCAAATAAATACGGTATTGGTTTCTGGAGGCCAGGTGCCGGTATAATTCACCAGGTTGTGATTGAGAATTACGGTTTCCCCGGAGGTATGATGATCGGAACCGACTCACACACGGTTAATGCTGGTGGTATCGGAATGGTTGCGATCGGTGTTGGTGGTGCTGATGCAGTAGACGTAATGGCGGGTATGCCATGGGAACTAAAATTCCCTAAGCTGATCGGTGTAAAGCTTACTGGTAAACTTAATGGCTGGTCTTCATCAAAAGATGTGATTTTAAAAGTTGCGGGTATCCTTACTGTAAAAGGTGGAACAGGCGCAATCGTTGAATACTTCGGACCTGGAGCACAAACTCTTTCTTGTACAGGAAAAGGAACCATTTGTAACATGGGTGCAGAGATTGGTGCAACAACTTCTACTTTCGGATACGATGAGAAGATGGCAGATTACCTTCGCAGCACAGGAAGAAAAGAAGTTGCAGATCTGGCCAATAAAGTAAAAGAACACCTAACCGGAGATCCTGAAGTTTATCAAAACCCTGAGAAATATTTTGACCAGGTAATTGAAATTGACCTGTCAACATTAGAGCCGCACGTAAAC
>DASTYM010000033.1:0-7716 GCA_035764995.1 Cyclobacteriaceae bacterium
GATCAGGGTTACCTCCGTAACTTTAGCCGAAGTAATAATATTGTCCTGCGCAATTGCGATAGCTTCATCTTTTGTCAGTGGCCCCCGCAGGTCCCCGGTGATTGCATCTGCAAGTCCGTAATGTGTATGCAAATGAACATCGCCAGTGTGACCAGAAAAATATTGAAGTTGATAAAACGGCTTTCCAACAATGCTGATGAGTTGAACCGAATGAATTGAATCAACTGTGGTTGAGCCTTTCAACTTTTGGATAACTGCTTCAGGTGAGACCAAAGCTGTGTTGGCGGAGATGAAGTGTGGGTTCTTTCTCATATGGTCGCCATGCACATCATCGATATCATTCCAACTGAAATAAAGTCCGCTGATCGTCCAGCCCAGGAATTGTATTCCAATGAACAGGCCAAGGTATCGGTGAGTTTTGCGTATGAAGAGTGATTTGTTCTTTATCATAAAGTTTGTTCGAGCATTAGCAAAAGCCTGCTTATTGAATAGTTTCTTTCACTGATCCACATCTCAGCATTGCATCACCGAAGTATGGATTCTTGATCTGCTTTTCGTTTGAGAGCCAAAACGCACCCTCATTGTCATTAGCCATTGGGCAATATTCTACGTACAATGATCCCGAGGCAAGTTTGCCATCTTTCACAATGCTTTTCATTTCGTTGCTCAACGTGGAGAATGCTTTTCTTTGCGCGTCCAGGTCAGATAAAGCAGCTACCTTTGCGGCAGCGTCAACAACTTTCTTGCTACCGTTTACATCGGTCAGTGATTTCTGTAATTCAAGCGCAGCCTCTTTTGCATCCTGGGCATTGGATGCAACCAATGCATCTTTTAAATGGATGTAATGCTCATAAGCTGTACCAAGCTTTTCATCTTTAAATTTTGCAGGCGCCTGCTCAGTTTTTTTATCGCCATGATTAGCATGATCGTGTTGTGCGTAGACTCCAACGCTGAGAAGCGAGATAAGAGCAATCATAAATGTTTTCATACCTGATTTTATTTTTTGGTTATTTCAGTTTTTCTTTCACCTGGCCACAAGTAAGCATCTTGTCACCGAAAT
The DNA here is from genome assembly GCA_035764995.1 of Cyclobacteriaceae bacterium. Classification (GTDB taxonomy): domain Bacteria; phylum Bacteroidota; class Bacteroidia; order Cytophagales; family Cyclobacteriaceae; genus UBA2336. The sequence continues at coordinate 1,061 of DASTYM010000033.1, forward strand.
AAGGATTTTTAATTTCCTTCTGATCGCTAAGCCAATAAGCGCCTTCATTGTCAAATGCCATGGGGCAATAGTCATAGAAGGCCTCATTTCCACCGAGCCCAAACGCTTTTACACTTTTGTAAAGGTTGTCGGAGAGGCTACTGAATGCCTTTCTTTGTGTCTCAATATCAGCGCTCGACTGAATTTCCCTTAAAGACGTTTGAATTGGAGTGAGGTAAGACATCCAATCGTTATGCGCAGCTCCGGTTAAAAGCTTCATATCAACCTTTGCCAAAGCTTCGTCAGCACCCTTTGCTTCTTCCTTTACCTTGCTTGCATCGGATGCTACAAATGCATCTTTCAACTCAATGTACGAAGCAAATACACTTGCAAGTTGACTTTGGAAATCATTGTTAACCTGGAACTGAGGTTCTGCAGCAGTTTCAGCAGCAGTTGAACCGGAAGCATGTTCGGCACTGTCGTGTGCTGTGTGATCGTCATGGGCATGCTCTTCTTTTTTGCTACCCGAGCAGTTTGTTAACAATGTGAAAGCTGCTGCAGAAAAGAGTAGCGAATAAAACATTGATCTTGTTTTCATGGTATTCATAATTTATGGTTTTACATATTTAATTGACTCTGTTAATAACTATCGTTAAAAGTATTTTATGGTGTCGCGTTCATAATTATATCAATGAGAATGACCTGCCATTGGGTCGGTTCCCTTTTTCAAAATTATTTCACTGTATAAGAGATAAGCGCCTGTTACAGCAACTGTGTCTCCTTCAGTTAGTCCTTCTGTGATTTCAACTTTCTCAAAGTCTTCAATACCAGTCTTCACCATCTGAGGTCTGAACGTGTTTCGACCTCGCTGCACATACACATGCATACCCTTTCCGTCACGGATTACTGCATCAACAGGAAGCGTGAGTGCTTTTTTGCTTGAATGACTGAAAAATACCTGCGCCTGCATACCAGGCTTGAACACAAGGGTCGGGTTAGAGATCAAGGCTCGCATGGCCATGATCTGTGTGTTGGTACGAAATTCAGGACTGAAGAAGGTGACCGTTGCCTCAACAAGCTGATTCTCAACCCCGCTTATTCGTACATTAATTTTATCGCCAAGCTTTACTAATGAAGATTCATTCGGATAGAGTTCAGCTTCCAGCCAAAGACTGGCTGTGTTCTCAATCTTCAACAGTGACCCGCCCTCCGAAACATATTGCCCCTCAGAAACCGCTATCTCAGTTACAACACCAGAAGCTGGAGAGAGGAAGGTGATTCGGTTCTGAACATTTTTATTCTTTGATAGCTCTTCCACCTGACCATTTGTTAAACCATATAGTAAGAGCTTTCTTCTAGATGCGTCAAAGAACGACTTGTACCTCGTTTCAGTTGCACCCAGTACATCGTATTGCTCTTTCGCTAAAAGAAATTCGCGTTGGAGTGTAAGTAACGTTTCGCTGTAAAGTTGATAGAGCGGCTCACCTTTTTGAATGGTACGTCCGGTTTCTTTGACAAACAGTTTTTCAATCCTTCCTGCAGCCCTGCTGCTGACCACCTCCGACAAGTCTTCATTCTCCACAAGCCTACCGTTGACTACAACTGTTTGACCAATTGATTGCAACGAAACCTTTTGTGTGGTGATGTTGGCAAGTTTTATCTGGCTATCGCTTAGCATCAGGTCGTCTGTAGAGGCCGTAGTTTTTGCGGTTTTGGCTACGAGATCCATCCCGCACACCGGGCAATTGCCTGGACCATCCTGAATTACGTTTGGATGCATTGGACAAGTATATTTTGTTCCTGAGCTTACTTCCTTTGCGTGATTATTCTCTGTATTGTTGTTGTCGGCATTTTCTTTTTGGCATGAAGCAAAAAGAGCTAATGTTACTATGATGAGCAGCGGTATAACAGCCTTGGTTTTCATAATAGATGCAGATTTAATAGATCCAATCGAATAAATATTTCTCATCGTGCTCAATGTTGAATTTTTTAAGAAAGTCGATGTATTCTTCTCTGAAAGTTCTAGTTCGATGGTGCTCTTCTTGATTCAGGATGTATTGATATACAGCGTCTATTTGTGAATGTGAATAGGAAAAGGCACCATAACCTTCCTGCCACGAAAATTTTCCTTTTACAAATTTCTTTTCGTTGATAAAATTAGAAGTGTTGTTTTTTACATCTCTGATAAGGTCAGAGATTGCCATCGATGGTTTCAGGCCAATGAACAAGTGTACATGGTCTTCAACACCATTTACAATAATGGATTTGTGGCCTTTGTTGTCGACAATTCCTGACATGTATTTAAAAACCTCAGTACGCCAGGGTTTTACTAAGAGGTTCTCCCTGAATTTGACTGCGAAAACAACCTGGATGTATAGTTGTGAATAAGTGCCGGGCATAGCTTTGGGTTTATTGTTTATTACACCCCTTCGGGGTTGAGTTTATTGTTTTGCTCAAGGCATAGTCATTGAGCTGCTGATGGATTGTACCTGGATGTGTTTCGCGACAGTAGTTCCGAAGGGATGAAATAATTATTGCGCTTTGTTTATTACACCCCTTCGGGGTTAGTGTGATTGTTTGGTTTAGCTTATAATCATAACACCCCTTCGGGGTTAGTGTGATTGCTTGGTTTAGCTTATAATCATAACACCCCTTCGGGGTTAATGTGATTGTTGAGTTTAGCTTGGTATAATCATAACACCCCTTCGGGGTTAGTGTGATTGCTTGGTTTAGCTTATAATCATAACACCCCTTCGGGGTTAGTGTGCTTGCTTGGTTTAGCTTATAATCATAACACCCCTTCGGGGTTAGTGTGATTGCTTGGTTTAGCTTATAATCATAACACCCCTTCGGGGTTAGTGTGATTGTTTGGTTTAGCTTATAATCATAACACCCCTTCGGGGTTAATGTGATTGTTGAGTTTAGCTTGGTATAATCATAACACCCCTTCGGGGTTAGTGTGATTGCTTGGTTTAGCTTATAATCATAACACCCCTTCGGGGTTAAAGTGATTGTTGGGTTTAGCTTGTTATAATTATACCATCCCTTCGGGGTTGGATTTATTGTTTTGCTCAAGGCGCAGTCAATGTGTTGCTTAAGGACTATAACAGAATGCGTTTCGCGATAGTAATCCCGAAGGGATGATATAATTATTGCCCTCTTAGCGGCAAGGCTAATGAACCCCGAAGGGGTGACATTTTTTGGGCACTTTGATATTCCCATCACTCGCATCATTTATTTGTTTTGATGAAGCTTTCACTATCGACCAGGTATTGACCATTGCTGGCAATTTCATCCGATGACGAAAGACCTTGCTTAATTTCAAGTTCGTTTTCAGTTCGTATTCCGGTTACTACTTTCTTTGGCTTGAATACGTTTTTCTCCTTGATAAAAATAACGTCATCAACGCCTAAATGAACTACAGCGTCCTTCGGCACCCATAATGCCTCAACGGCACTACCTTCGATTTTTGCCTTCACCAAATGGCCGATGTGCAATCGATCGGTATTTTTAGTGTACACTCTCACCGTCAGAAATTCCTGGCCTTCGTTGAAGAAGGGTTGCACGAAATCGATCGTGCCTTCATCGGTATGGTGATCACCATAATCAAGGGTTACTTTTCCACCTTTCTTTATTGTGCCAGTGAGTGTCGAGGCAATGTTCAATTCAACACGTAATGCTGATGGATTTACAATCTTAAACAGGGATTGCCCCGTGGCCACATAACTGCCTTCACGAAGGAGCTGGTCAATTGAACTTATTGTCGAAGAGCTTTGAGTTGCTTGTGTAGCGTTACTCGAACTTCTGCCCATTCCGTCATTCATTCCACCAGTAGAAGTTGAAGCACTTTGTGATGTCATGGGCGCAACAGGTGTTTTTTGTGTTTCGGATATGACATAGCCATCATAAGGGCTATAGATAGCAAATGTGTTCTTTGGTTCCTTGTTTTGAATAAGGTCACTAATTTGGGAATCGGTGGCTCCCAGAAGTTTCAGCCGCTCTTTTGCACTTTGGATCAGTGAATGATTTTCTGCGTCATTTTCTAACAGAAAGATTAGTTCACGCTGAGCTGTAAGCAATTCGGGACTATAAATCTCTGCAACCTTTTGTCCCTTTCGCACTTGTTGATAAGCGTATTTAAGGAACACCTTTTCAAGTCTGCCGCCAATCCGTGATGGAATTGTGTAGATGTTCCTGGTGTCATAGGTGACGATACCTTGCGCCTCTGCAGAGACTTGGACTGATTTATATTCTCCTTTTATTGTTTTGATGGAAGCGATGACAGTTTCATTGGGCGACTTAATCGACTTTGAAAGATCTTCTGTTATCTCGACTTCCTCTCCAGGCCGGGCTTTCCGGACCAAGTCCATTCCACACACCGGACAAGTTGAAGGTTTATCGGATACTACCGTGGGGTGCATGGGGCATATATAGGTGTCTGTATGTTCTGCATGTTCTGTACCCTTGTTGCATGATGTGACCAGGGCAAAAACAACTGCCAGTATCGTTGCGAATAGCAAACTATTTCTCCAATTCCTTTTCATAGTTCACAATCATATTAAAGTATTCCTGATTCTTTTCGATGTACTCCATTTGTGCCATATTCAAGGCTTCCCATGCATCGATCACGATCGGGAGCTGCTCACGATTTTCTTCATATGCCAGCATTAAAGTCTGATAGTTTTTTTTCAGTGCCGGGAGGATTTTTGTTTCATAATTAGCCAGCTGCTGTTTCATTCGAGTGAGTTGGGAAGCCATGCCTGCCAGCATTCCGCGGGTTTCTATTAAAATTGCTTCACGGCCTTTCTTCATCGCCTCAATATCGTATTGCATTCCTTTAACTTCGGCCTTGTACATTTTTGACGACCAGGGTGCGATGGGAATTGAAACCATTGCCATGGCTGTAAACTGAGTTGGCATATCACCAATGGGCTGCATGTGATCAAGCCTGACTTTGAAATCGGGCTTAGCCTGAGAGCGCTGCAATTCCTGATTCAGCCTCATGACTTCAATGGTCTTGTCTATTTGTTTGATATCACTTCGCTGTGAACCGAGTGCAGCAGTATCATAAATCAATTGGTTCGGTTCAAAAGTGATTTCGGTCGTGGTGTCTACCATGATCTTGGTTTCAACTGGAATATTCATCAGGCTTTTAAGTCGATATGAACTTTCTTCAATCGATCCACTCGTCATCTGGATCATATTCTGTACTTCACTTAGTCTGCCTTCTGCTTTGTAAAGATTGCCAAGGCTGCCTTGGTTGTATTGATACCTGATTCGTGCAAGTTTTAGCATCAACTCAATGATTCGTTCATTCTCCTTAAGGATACTCATCTTTTCTTCTGCAACAAGCCACTGGTAGTACATGGCCTTCGCCTCACTTCTTAGCTGGTTAAACTGGGCCGAACGGTTTTGAACTTCTACAGAAGCTTTTGATGCCAGAAACTTTTTATTCGCGCCAAGCTTTGACGGATTTGGTATCTCTTGTTCAATGGAGAACATCCATGAACCCTTGTCTCGCTCATCCATGAGCATTTGATTCGGGTAGGGCGTCATAAATGTTCCAGCGCCAACCATCGGTGCCATCCAGCTTTTGGCACCCTCTGCATAAGTGTTGAGCGCCTTGACCTTGTTGTCATACTCCTGCAACATAGGGTTTTGTTGATCAATCACACGAAGAACGCTGTCTAGTGTAATGATTTGAGCATTGGCAAAGGCGACCATACCCAGCCATAACCCCGTTAACAAAAACGATGTCTTAATGCTTGACTTCATATACTTCTAGTTTTCCAAATTTTCTTAATTCATATTCTTTTGTCATCAGGAAGATGAGCGGAGTAACAAGTAGAATGTGTGTTGACGAAGTGAGCACACCACCAATCATCGGGAGCACAATAGGTTTCATTACATCGCTTCCGACTCCTGTTGCCCATAACACCGGAATTAAACCAAATAAAGCAACGCATACTGTCATCAACTTCGGACGAAGCCGCTTGGCCGCTCCCGCCACAACGAATTCCCGAAGATCTTCCTGAGTAATTTTTTCGTTTGAATTGCCTTTGAGTTTTACAAGTTGTTGCATCGCATCATTCAGGTAGATCACCATCACTACACCTGTCTCAACAGCAATTCCAAACAACGCGATAAATCCGACAGCAACAGCTACTGAAAGGTTGACTCCATAGAAGTACACCATGTATGCTCCACCAATGAGGGCAAATGGCACAGTAATAAGACTAAAGAACGCTTCACGTATAGAATGGAATGCGAGGTAAAGTGAGACGAAGATGATTAACAGCACCACGGGCAGGATAACCATGAGCGTCTGTTTGCCGCGGATCAGATTTTCATATTGACCGCTCCACTCGAGGTAGTAACCATTTGGCAGGCCCCCGAGATTTTTATTTAATGTCTCAATAGCCTCCTGCACTGTGCTTCCAAGATCCCGATCCCTCACGTTGAATAAAACAGCACCGCGCAAAAGTGCATTTTCTGATACAATCATGGGAGGTCCGTTTTCGAATTTAATTTCTGCAACAGCCGATAGTGGCACAGTTCCAAGCGAAGGAGTCATAACCGGGATGCGTTTTAACTGCTCGATACTATTTCTATAATCCTGTGATAAGCGTACACTGATGGTAAAGCGCTGACGACCTTCAATCGTTTGCCCGATTGGA
>DASTYM010000034.1:0-2581 GCA_035764995.1 Cyclobacteriaceae bacterium
AATGTCTTAAAGCTATTACATGGGAATCATCATGACCATAAATGATTTATGTCATCACAACATAATAGATTGAAGAATTAAACCGGCAACAACAGAAGCCACTGTTGTGACGATACCCGGGAGCATAAAACTGTGATTCAATACATATTTTCCGATTCGCGTTGTTCCTGTTCTGTCGAACTGAATGGCTGTTAACAAGGTCGGATATCCAGGAATAAAGAAATGACCATTGCAGGATGGAAATATTCCAATCAGGTAAGCCGGAGATAAACCAAGAGACAACCCTAGTGGCATCAATGCTTTTGCGGCTGAGGCCTGGCTGTACAGCAGCATACTGAGAATAAACAGCCCGACTGCAAACGACCATGGATAAGACGATACTACATCGCCCAGTGTTTGCTGAATAGAGGTAAAGTTGTTATTCATAAATGTGTTACTCATCCACACGACTCCAAATACTGCAATAGTTGCCTGACCAGCAGATGAGAACAAACTTGCTTTTGTAACTGCCGTGGCCGTTGTGTTAGCCAATAACACGATGAATCCCGTTGCACCCAGCATAATAATCATGATCATGGAAGGCATCATCACGTTACCAGCCTCGTTGACAGCAAAGCCAGGAGAGAATCCCGCTTTATCACCAAATTGAGGAAGGAGTTGCGGAAATGAACTCAGCATCACAACGGAAAAAACGGCCACTGCAAAAATCACTACAGACTTAATTGCGCCTGGTGCCAACACTACAGTTGCCTTTTGTTCGGTACTCTCCAGGTTCTTAACAAACTCGGGATTTTTCATGCGCTCAAGAAACTCCGTGTCTTCGCTTAATTCTTTTCCACGTTTCCATACAAACAATACACCTGCAACAACTCCAATGAGTGTTGCCGGAATTGCAATCATTAATATATCGGTGAGATTAGTTCCGGAAGCTCCCAGTACCGTGAGTAATGCTGCCGAGGCAGCCGATACGGGACTTGCAGTAATGGCCATATACGCTGCAATCACACTCATACTCATGGCACGTTCAGGTCTGATTTTATTTTTGATGGTTACTTCGGCAATGATCGGCATGATGGAATATGAAATATGTGCCGTGCCGGCAAACAGTACAAAGGCGTATGTAACCAAAGGACCCAGAAAAGTAATTTGTTTCGGATTGCTTCGAAGTAAATTTCCTGCAACCTGTACGAGATAGTCCATCCCTCCTGCTGCCTGAAGTGCCGCTGCCGCAGTTACCACACTCATAATAATGAGCATCACTTCAATCGGAGGGTCTGCCGGTTGCATGCCAAACCCGAACAGGAAGATGAGCAACCCGATCATACCCATCACACCCAACCCAATTCCCGACATCCGGGCACCAATAAAGATGCATGCCAGCAGAACCGTGAGCTGAACAAAAATCATAAAGTACGTTAAGTAGGTTTACCGAATCAATCTGATCATGGGCTCATCAGTATCCGGTTTATTGAAATTAATAAGAATCTTTTGATCAAAACAACTGCTTTTCTTTAAAAGGACCAGAATTTCCACACAAATACTCCTTTGTAGGTACTCACAATTTGATGATAGGTGAAAGATTGTTTTGATATACCTAACTTCGGTTTGGTTAACCTTGAATACGATCATGAGCAAATTTGAAACTACTCTCAAAAAATACCTGGATATTTTTAAGGACCAGGAAATGTATTTCGTTAACGATTCCCGCAATCTTGAATTATTCTCGAAAACACCCCTCAATGCTACTCAGGATGACGTAAGAACCAAGGTAAGTGCGCTCAACGATTCAGATGTTCGCGCGCTTTCGCTGGAAGAGGACATGATTAATCATATCGTAAAATTAAATATCGATGATCGAATCAGGCGTAACGATTTAAAAGTTGTGCAAGAAATTGCGCAAATTTCTGTGCAACAAAAAAGTCATCAACTTCTTCACTTCGCCTCCGTGTATTGCAACTATCACAAACCCGATGTTTTTCCAATTTACAGTGAGCAATACCACGACTTCTATAAAAAATATATTGCTGAATACAAACTCCCTCTCGATCCGGGAAAATTGAATACATACGCTGTCTTCTCTCAGGCATTGAATGATCTAACGCAACGACTTGGTCTAACCGGAAAATTGAATTACCTGCAATTACGCAAGTTTGCATGGCTGTATGCTGAAACTATACTGCACGAATCTCGATCAAACCAGGCAAAATGAATTTAAATTTAAATACTCATCCTATGAAAACTAAGATTTATTTGATTGGATTACTGATGATCAGTAGTGTCTTCTTTTCATTCATGAATTATCAGGTGAAACCGTGGCTCGCACCCGAAAAAAATGCCAGGGAGAGAAATCCGGTAAAAAGAGATACTGAATCCATTAAGGTTGGCAAAGATATATGGATCAGGCATTGTGGAGGATGTCATGGGAGGCAGGGAGCAGGAGATGGAGTTCAATCCGGTAGCGTGAAAACTTTTATGAAAGATATGGGAACATCACCCGTACAGGGGCAAACCGATGGTGCATTGTTCTATAAAATTTCAGCAGGTCGTGGTGAAATGCCTGGATACAAAGGGAAAATTTCTG
>DASTYM010000035.1:0-11791 GCA_035764995.1 Cyclobacteriaceae bacterium
GGAATATGAGTACCTGAATTATGAAGCCATTCTCTCAAACCTTGAAACGACACGCGCCAACTGGGACAGCTTTATGGCAGGCGGTGGCATAATGCAACCTATTGGTAGTCGCGCGGGAGTTTTCTTTATGGTGTTGTACAATTTTTCATACCGCGAAGCACAACAGGGTGAGTACCTGCCTTATGCAAGCCCGTGGGTAATACGTGCCGGCATTAATGTAGGAGCGCTAAGTTTCTAAAAACTCAATTCGAATTTTTTTCCCAACTCTCTCAAGTCCTCTTCAACTTTTGGATTCAGTGGAATTCCTTGTTTGATTCTTATTTCACTGATTTCTCTTTCAGGATCTCCGGGAATTAAGACGCGTGGTCGACCTTCCACTGGTTTCGCTGAACGAAAACGAGTGATCCAATTATCCATGTGCGATTTAAATTCATTCGCAGGACGAAAAGCATCCACACGCATCGCTCCAAAAAAATGCCCAATACCTTTTCCAACCGGATCGGCAGGTGGTGAAAGAAAACTTACAAAAGGTGGAACCCACGGTCCGTAATTTGCGCCTGAAAGTACCGCTGAGAAAATATCAACGATTGAACCTAGTCCGTATCCCTTGTGACTTCCATGTTCATAGTCACTTCCGAGCGGAATTAATGCTCCACCTTCCTTTAATTCATGTGGGTTGTCAGACGGCTTCCCTGTTTTGTCTTGAATCCATCCGAGAGGAGCGTTTTTATTTTTTCGCTGAAGAATTTCCAATTTTCCATTGGCAGCCGTTGTTGTAGCCATATCGGCCACAAACGGAGGTTGCTTATCTGCCGGAATCGCGACAGCAATTGGATTGGTTCCCAATAATCGTTCAACGGAAAAAGTTGGCGCCACCAAAGGACTTGCATTAGTCATGGCAATGCCAATCATGTCGTGTTCCAAAGCCATCATGGCGTGATATCCTGCAATTCCAAAATGGTTGGAGTGTTGAACTGAAACCCATCCGGTTCCGCATTGCTTAGCTTTTGCAATGGCAATCTCCATTGCTTTTGGAGCAACCACTAATCCTAATCCGCCATCACCGTCAACAACAGCCGTGCTCGGTGATTCATGGACAATTTTAATATTCGGTTTTGAGTTGATGCGGTTCACCTCCCAAAGGCGGATGTAACCTGAAAGTCGGGCCAGCCCATGCGAGTCAATGCCTCTTAGATCAGCCGACAACAGAACGTCTGTCGCAAGCTTGGCCTCTTCAGCCGAACATCCGATTTTTTCAAATACTGATAGAGCAAACGCGTGGAGAGTAGGGAATGGGTAGGTTTTTTCAGTCATGACGGCAAAGATAAACTGGTGATTTATTTGATTTGCCTGATTGACATGATTTTTACTGTGTTTAAAGCTAATGAACCTGATTCCTCGTGATATTTTGCTTCGTCTAAAAGCCCTGTATAACAAGAATCATGGAAATCACAAAAATCACATGAATCACAGTTACCTTCGTTTATGGATTTTGCCTGGTCTTTGCATCTCAACATGAAAATTGAAAGAAATATGAAAAAAACACTGTTTGGGTCGCTCCTGATTGTTCTATCAATGACCTCTTATTCACAAACGGATAAGCCCGTTGATTCTAAGATTACCAATGTAACTGTCTTTCTTAACAGGGCACAGGTAACCCGGGAAGTGAAGACAAGAATTGAGGCAGGAAAAACAAATATCATTCTAAATGGCTTAACCTCTCAACTCGATCAACAGAGCATCCAGGCTTCAGGAAAAGGAAACTTCATAATCCTTGGTATTAGCCATAACCAGAATTATATGAATGAGTTTAATGTACCAAAGAAGCTTCAAGCACTGAGAGATTCACTTGAAATCAATAGGCGTCAGCTGAGCCTGGAACAGAATCAAAAAGATATTCTTGGAAAAGAAGAACAGTTGATATTAGGTAATCAGAAAATAGGAGGGACGCAGCAAAATCTTACCGTGGCCGAGCTTAAGGCAATGGCCGACTTTTACAGAACACGATTGACTGAAATAGGGATTACAAAAATCAAGTCCGATGAGAAGATTAAAAAAATCAATGAACGAATCGTCAGAATAAGTAATCAAATCAACGAACAAAATGAATTATATAGTCGAAACACGAGCGAGATTGTTATAAGCGTGTCGGCAGAAAGTTCAACATCGGTTGACATGGATATCAACTATGTAGTTGCCAATGCAGGATGGTATCCCATCTATGACCTGAGAGCAATCAACACAAAAAGCCCGGTTCAGTTAAACTATAAAGCCAATGTTTATCAAAACACTGGTGAGCAATGGAATAACGTGAAGCTTAAACTTTCAACAGCCAATCCAAGTTTAGGCGGATTGAAACCTGAACTTTATTCATGGTACTTAAATTTCTATCAGCCACAAATTCGGGTTCGTGGAGTTTCATCGATGCCTTCGAAGGCTAAAACAACAGCCCCCGAAGCTGCTGATATGAGGTTAGAAGAGGTAGTTGTTGAAAATGCTGGGGCTCCTGCTCAATCAACAGCAGATTTTGTTAACACGGTTCAAACTACGCTGAATACGGAATTTGATATTGGTCTTCCGTATACGGTTTTGTCTGCCTCGAAACCTACTGTTGTAGATGTAAAAAATTACGAAATGAAAGCCGACTACGAATACTCAGTTGCGCCAAAATTAGATCAGGATGCGTTTCTGCTAGCACGCGCCACTGGTTGGGAAGAATTTAATTTACTTCCTGGTGAGGCTAACATATTTTTTGAAGGCACGTTTGTAGGTAAATCTTATATCGACCCTAATAATATTAAGGACACACTGGCAGTTTCATTAGGCCGTGATAAGAGAATTGTTGTGAAGCGTGAAAAACTGAAAGAGTTCTCTTCACGAAAATTAGTCGGAGGAAACCAACGCGATAGTTACGCCTGGGAAATATCAGTTCGGAATACGAAAAACGAAGTTGTAAAAATTGCAGTTGAAGATCAGGTACCCGTTTCTCAAAATAGTCAGATTGAAGTAACGGTTTCCGACATTGGTGGAGCACGTTATAATAAAGACACTGGCAAACTGATTTGGAATATGACTCTTCAACCTAACGAAACGAAAAAAGTTGTCTTCAAATACGAAGTGAAATATCCCAAAGACAAACAAGTAAGCGGTCTGTAGCCCGCTCACTATTGCCGCACTCCTCCCTCCCCGTATGGGGAGGGCCGGGGTGGGGTAATACCCGCCAGCACTCCCTCCTTCAAAGAATACGTTGACACTCGCAAAGTCTCAAAAACATGTTTCTCCAACAAAAACCGTATCAGACAACTAGCAACCACAATCATATCCACCCGCATTTCAATCATACCCGGAATAGCCAATCGCTCTGATCTGTTTTTTAAAATCAATTCTTTGTAAATAATGAAGAAGCTTTCCAGCGATAGAGGCGTTTCCGGATTTTCTTCTTGATAGAGAATGTTGTGCCGGATACAATGAATCTCACTTAGTGTATCGAAGGTTCCCGAGGATCCCACCAAGGTCGATGGATTGAATTTTTTTAGATTCAAAAATAATTCTTGAAGAGCCTGTTCGAGATATTTATCCAACTCCATTATTTCAGTCGATAGGATAGGATCGTGTTTCTGAAATCTTTCCAATAATCTTTGGCCTCCAATCTCAAAACTTTTTTTCCAGAATATCTCATCCTCGTTGGCAAGGATAAACTCAACACTTCCACCACCAATGTCTATGATGAGAGAAGGCTCGTGTCCAAGATTGACTGCCGACCTGACCCCTTTGTAAATCAAATCGGCTTCATGATCACCAGAGATGATCGTAATGTCAATATCAGTACCAGCCTTTATACGTTGAACTACATCATTGCTATTTTTAGCATTCCGCAAAGCACTCGTTCCGAAAGCAAAGATTTTTGAAACAGGAATAGAATGTTTATCAGTAATGACTTTGAATGCATGCAGTGCCTTTACCGCACGTTCAATTGCTTCCTCCTGAATAATATCCTGGTTAATTCCTCCCACACCTATTTTAACCGCAGATCGCTCACGCTCTAAAATTTCATGACCGCTATTCCCCGATCGGGCAATCAGCAGATGAAAAGTGTTGGTACCTAAATCAATAATAGCAAGCTTCTGGTCCATGGGCAGAAAACGTGAGGAAGTTATAAAGTAAGCCCGAAAAATGGTTTAAAAGTGCTTAAATCCAATAAAACCATGATTATATTTCGGCCTCCATATAAGGACGCCTGACTCATGACTAAACGTACTCATAACGACCCACCACAACAAAAGCAATATGATGAACTCGATCGCAAAAATCAGGAAGCCTTACAGGGTGGTGGCGTAAAACGAATTGAACAACAACATGCCAAAGGAAAGCTTACGGCCCGTGAACGTGTACAGTTGTTATTGGACGAAGGCACTTTTGAAGAGTTGGGCAAATTCGTGATGCACAGGAGCAAAGACTTTGGATTAGATAAGGAATACTACCTGGGAGACGGTGTTGTCACAGGCTATGGAAAAGTAAACGGTAGACTCGTTTATGTTTTCTCTCAAGACTTCACTGTGTTTGGTGGGTCGTTGTCTGAGACACACGCTGAGAAGATTGTAAAGATCATGGACTTGGCCATGAAGAATGGTGCTCCGGTAATCGGTCTTAATGATTCAGGTGGCGCCCGAATTCAGGAAGGTGTTGTTTCGCTGGGCGGCTATGCTGATATTTTTTACCGCAACACGCTGGCATCGGGAGTTGTGCCACAGATATCAGCTATTATGGGGCCTTGCGCTGGAGGAGCTGTGTATTCTCCTGCGATCACCGATTTTATTTTCATGGTTGAAAATACTTCGTTCATGTTTGTGACGGGCCCAAACGTAGTGAAAACCGTTACCCATGAAAATGTGACTGCAGAAGAGCTGGGCGGTGCATCGGCCCATAGTACAAAAAGCGGGGTGACTCACTTCGCTTGCGCTAACGAGGCGATCTGCATCAGTCAAATAAAAAAATTACTGAGTTATATTCCGCAGAATTGTGAGGATGACGCTCCACGAATTCCATACGCTGTCGGCAATGAAAAGCGTGAAGTTCTGAACACGATCATTCCGTCAAATCCTAATCAACCCTACGATATGCGCGAAGTGGTGAATGGAATCGTTGATGACGGTAGCTTCTTTGAAGTACACCAAAATTTTGCAGAAAATATTATTGTTGGATTTGCGCGCATTGCGGGAAGAAGTATCGGTATCGTTGGAAACCAACCGGCATCGCTGGCAGGTGTGTTAGATATTGACTCAAGTGTGAAAGGTGCTCGCTTTGTTCGCTTTTGCGATTGCTTTAATATTCCGTTGCTGGTGCTCGAAGATGTTCCGGGATTTTTACCCGGTACAGATCAAGAGTGGAATGCGATCATTACAAACGGTGCTAAACTACTGTTCGCTTTTTCAGAGGCGACCGTGCCGCGTGTAACGGTGATCACCCGAAAAGCTTATGGTGGGGCGTACGATGTGATGAACTCGAAGCATATTGGTGCCGATATGAACTATGCGTGGCCCTCAGCTGAAATCGCGGTAATGGGTGCAAAAGGAGCAGCAGAAATAATTTTCAAAAAAGAAATTTCTGAGGCAGCCGATCAAACAGCCAAGCTTAATGAAAAAGTAGATGAGTACACCCATAAATTTGCAAACCCTTACCGCGCTGCACATCGTGGCTACATCGATGAAGTAATTTATCCCGATCAAACCCGCGAAAAATTGATTGCAGCATTTGAGATGCTGGAGAATAAAGTAGCCAAGTTGCCAAAGAAGAAACATGGGAACATCCCTTTGTAAACTCCAAATCGCAAATACCAAATCTCAAAATTGGAATTTGGGATTTGATAATTGATAATTAATAAACAATGTTTGGTTCCGATAGCTATCGGGATTGTAATTTGATCATTTGATAATTAAAAGTCGTATGGATAAAAAAAGTAAAAACTTCCTCTTCGAATACCTGAACAATGCATCGCCAACCGGATTTGAGTCTTCAGGCCAGCAGATTTGGCTGAATTACCTGAAACCCTACATCGATGAATACATGGTTGACGTGTACGGAACCGCTGTTGGTGTAGTGAACCCGAAAGGGAAGTACAAGGTTGTAATCGAAGCTCACGCAGATGAAATTTCCTGGTTCGTAAACTACATCACCGAAGAGGGCTATATCTACGTTCGCAGAAATGGAGGCTCCGATCACCAGATAGCGCCATCCATGAGAGTTAACCTCCATACCGAGAAAGGAATTGTAAAAGGAGTCTTCGGTTGGCCAGCCATTCACGTCCGTGATGCCGCCAAGGAAGAACCGCCATCTTTAAAGAATATTTTCATTGACATTGGTGCCGAGTCCAAAAAGGAAGTGGAGGCTATGGGAGTGCACGTGGGAACCGTTGCCACTTTTGAAGATGAGTTAATCGAACTCAATAAAAACTACCTGACCGGCCGTGCCCTCGACAACCGTATGGGCGGTTTTATGATCGCAGAAGTCACCCGCAGGTTACATGAGAACAAAAAGAAGCTTCCCTTCTGCCTGTACATCGTAAATGCCGTACAAGAGGAAATAGGCCTTCGGGGAGCCGAAATGATTTCAAGGAGGCTAAAACCTGACCTGGCAATATGTACCGATGTGACTCACGATACCCAGTCGCCTATGTACAATAAAAAGGAGAGCGGAAACCTGAAATGTGGCCTGGGGCCGGTAGTTTGCTATGGTCCGGCAGTTCAAAATAATGTGCTAAAAATGCTTATCCAGACGGCCGAGAAGAAGAAAATCCCCTTCCAGCGTCAGGCGGTAAGCCGTTCTACGGGCACTGACACCGATTCTTTTGCATATTCTTTCGAGGGGGTGGCTTCAGGGCTCATTTCATTACCTCTGAAATACATGCACACAACCGTTGAAACCGTCCATAAAGACGATGTCGAAAACGTTATAAAACTCATATATGAGGTCCTATTACAGGTAAAACCGGGTCAGGACTTCCGCTACATTAAGTAATAGTTAAGGAAACCTTACATTCGAAAGAATCAGGTCAGGATAGGCTCTTCCACGCAGGCGGGGGGGCCTATTTTTGTATCATAAAACAAAGGAAAAAGAACCCCAAATGAAAAAGATTCAAAAGTCCCTGATTGCATTGTTCATCTTCGGTAGCAGTGCAGTATTTGCTCAAGACAGACCGATGCACGAAGTATATGGCATGATGGTCTATAACTTCATTAAGTATGTTCAATGGCCCGACCATGCTGAAGGTGGTGAGTTTGTAATTGGAGTAGTTGGTAACAACGACCTTTACAATACCCTGAACACTTGGTATGCTGGAAAACCTCGTGGTAGCAAGACGTATGTTATTAAGAAGTATAACACAGCAGCTGAAGTTGCGAACTGCCAGGTAATTTTTATCGACAAAGCCAAAAGCCATGAGTTTGATGCTGTGAATGCTAAAGTGAAAGGTAAAGGAACGCTTGTGATTACGGATAAGGCAGGTTTAGGCGAGAAAGGAAGCGGAATTAACTTTAAGAATGTAGATAATAAGTTGAAGTTTGAATTGAACCAGCGCGCAGTGGAGGCCTCTAACCTCAAAGTTGCAGGTGCACTCTCTTCAATGGCGATATTGATTTAAGGGTTGTTTGACGAAAATCCTCTCCCGTAATTAGGGGGAGGTTTTTCTGATGTTAATCCCAAAAAGTGATATCTTGAACAATCAAAAAACTCCCTAACTATGAAAAAAGTAATGCTAACAATCGCTGCACTTGTTTTCTGTGCAGGTGTTTGGGCCCAGGAAAGAGCTACACACGAGATTCATGCAGCCATGCTATACAACTTTATCAAGTACATTCAGTGGCCAAATGAGACTGAAGGTGGCGAATTTGTTGTAGGCGTAATGGGTGAAGATGATGTATTCAATACGTTGAAAGCCTGGTACGATGGAAAACCTAAAGGCAGTAAGAAGTATGTTATTAAGAAACTGAGCTCAGCAGCTGAAGCAGGAGGTTGCCAGGTAGTATACCTTGGTAAAGGCAAAAGCAAAGAGTTTGAAAATATTAAAAGCAGTGTAACAGGTAAGTCAGTGCTTACAATTACCGATGGAAACGGACTTGGACAAAAAGGAAGCTGTATCAACTTTAAAGTAGTTGATGGCAAACTGAAGTTCGAGCTAAACCAGGGGACTGTAAGCAGCTCAAACCTGAAAGTATCGGGTCAATTGAGCAGCATGGCCATCGTCATATAGTATTGTTTAAGTCTGAAGTTCAACCGGAGAGCAGTAGATGAGTGAGGTAAAGCTGGAGTGGGATTTTCGTGAGTTGGTTGAAAATTCAAACGACATTTTCATCGTAGTTGATAGAACCTATAAAATTCGGTACATATCTTCCTCAGTTTTGAAATTGTATGATATCCAACCTATGTCATTGTTGGGTCAGGATATTTTCAACTACGTGAAAGCAGACAAGGTAAACAAGGTGAAAGAATGCCTGTCTGGAGCAATCAGCGGACAATCCTATGAGTTTGGATTAGAATTCAAAAAAGGTTTTAAAACCTATTTTGATGTTCATGTGTCGTACGCACATCACGAAGGTGCCATGTACGGGTTTGTGTTGAAACTGCATGACATTACAAAGAAGAAAACGAAGGAACAGGAGCTCATTCACACGAATAAGCAACTTGACCAGGTAATTTATAAAACAACACACGACCTGAAGGCTCCGATTATGTCGGCACTCGGGTTGATAAATCTGGCGGAAAAGGCGCCAGTTGAGCAACGTGAAGAGTACCTCGCGTTAATCAAGCGAAGCCTGTTGAAGTTGAATTCATTTATTGAAGAAATGAATAATTTCTTCCGTAATGAGAAGTTGGCCTTGCAGCGTGAGAAAATTTCAGTGCGATCGTTAATCCAGGATGAGATTAATGACGTAAAGAATCTCTATCATGCTGATAAAGTGAGAATTGAAGTGAAAGTGGACGAGGTGAGTGAGTTTTTTTCTGATTTGGTTCGTGTTAAAACAGTTTTTACAAACATTTTAACCAACGCAATCAAATATGCCGATCCCGGAAAAAATGATCCTTTTATAAAAGTAACAGCAAAGGTTGGCGCTGAGTTTTGTGAAATTGCTGTAGCCGATAACGGAATAGGAATTGACACTGAACACCTGGAGAAAATATTTGATTTGTTTCACCGGGCAACTTCAGCGGCAACAGGAACAGGGATCGGATTATTTATTGTAAAAGATACGATTGAACGTCTTCAGGGTACTATTGAAGTTCAGTCGGAAATAGAAAAAGGAACAACATTTAGAATGCAAATACCAAATCAGCTGTATCAACCAGCTGCTTTGAATTAAGATATACGCGCAGGGTCACGGAGTTTTATTGAGAGGGTCTTTCTTCGTGTGCTCTGTGCGTTTTTTTTATCCGGATTCTCCGGATTAGAGGATTAACAGGATTATCTTTTGCTGCTTTATTCCCAGAAAATCAATACGTTTAATTTTTTGTAATTCTTTGCGTCTTACTTTGCGCCTTCGCGTCTTTGCGTGAACTTTAATCCGTGCAAACGTTCACCGATCAGCTCGGCCATCAAATCACACTTCCCTTTCCGCCACAACGGATTATCTCACTCGTTCCTTCGCAAACCGAATTATTAGCCGACCTCGGCCTCGATCAAACCATTGTGGGTATCACGAAGTTTTGTGTTCATCCTCAATCATGGCAAAAAGCAAAAACCATTGTTGGCGGTACTAAGAAATTCAGGTTTGATGTAATTGAATCACTGCGCCCTGATTTGATCCTTGGCAACAAGGAAGAAAATTACCTCGAAGGTATTGAAGAGCTCAGATCCAAATTTCCGATTTGGATGAGCGACATTGTTACACTTAAAGATGCGTTTTCAATGATTGATCAGATTGGAGAGTTAACGGGTACTTCAGTACGCGCTGTTCAACTTTTAAATCAAATCCAGGAATCATTTTCAGCGATTGAAAAATTACCTTCGCTCCAAACGCTTTACCTTATCTGGCAAAACCCCTGGATGGGAGCAGCACCCGGAACTTTTATTCATGAATTGATGACCGTGGCAGGACTTCAGAATTGTCTTTCTTATCACACACGTTACCCTGAACTTGATGAGGAGGAAATTAAATCTCTAAATCCGGAACTAATCCTCCTTTCCTCAGAGCCTTATCCATTTGTACGGAAGCACATGAATGAGATGAGCAAACTCTTTCCGAAAGCAAAAATTGTAATGGTTGATGGTGAAATGTTTTCCTGGTATGGAAGCAGGCTCCTGAAATTTCCGGAATATTTAAAATTACTCAAGTCACAATTGTCTTAAAGTCCAATCCACTAATGTCCTCCCAAAATTTTGGATACGATTTTCTAGTCACTGCCGGATCTTCAATCGTAACATCGGTCATAGTTGCAAGCGGTGCAAAAGCCATTGCCATGCGATGATCAAGGTACGTGTTAAACGATAACGATTTGAACTGCCTGTTTAGTGATGGAGTCAATACCCACTTTCCACCTTCTTCCAAAAATGTAGCACCAAGTTTTTTTAACTCCTGCTGAAGAGCAAGTATCCTGTCGGTTTCTTTAATCCTCAAACTTTCCAGTCCGGTGAAGGTGCCTTTTATCCCCTTAGCAGCACATACTACGGCCACTGTCTGAGCCAGATCAGGACAATTTTTGAAATCCCATGAAAACTCCTGTTGGTGATCTTGTTTGGTTAGGACCAGAGAACTCCCTTTTGCTTCAGACTTTACACCAAGAATCTCCATCATCTCAACAATAACCCGATCGCCCTGAATGGATTTCATCGTCATGACGGGAAGTTCTACTGTGGCTTGTTCCGCAAGAGCTGTAAAGCCATACCAATAGCTTGCAGCAGACCAATCAGATTCAATAGTCACCGGGGTTGGTTTATACGGTTGATGCGGGATATGAACTTCCTTTTCAAGAACCTTGCATTGCACCCCGAATTGGTTCATCAGCGAGGCTGTCATTTCAATATAGGGCCGGCTGGTTACGTTTCCTTCAAATTTCAAGGTGAGACCTTTAGTTAATACAGGCGCAACCATCATCAAGGCAGAGATATACTGACTGCTTACATCACCCCGGATCGATAATTCGGAAGTTAATTGCCCTCTAAATCCAGGGATTTTAACAGGAGGGAATCCTTCTTTTTCAACATATTCGATTTCGGCTCCTAATTTTCTAAGCGCGTCCACCAGAATGGCAATTGGTCGCTGCTTCATCCTGTCAGTTCCTGTGATCATCTTCTTCTGGCCCTGGATAGCATTATAGGCAGTGAGGAATCGCATGGTTGTACCGGCATCTTCTACATCCAGTAGCGAATCGGTTGACGCAATGAGCTTTCTCATGAGCCTGGTATCATTTGCGTCTGAAAGATTCGAAAGATTGGAGTTGCCTCCGGCCAGTGCATCGATGATGATGGCCCGGTTACTAATACTTTTGGACGATGGCAGATTTTTTATAACGCCATGAAGGGAACTTTTTTTATAAACTGTAATACTGTTACTCACAACTACTGAATGTTAGGTCGGTAAATTAAAATTTGTTGTCGATTTTTTTCTGAGCTTGAAACATTTCTAATTAAATTGGGGTTAAATGTAGTATGAGTACAACAAGAAAAATAGCGATTGGGTTGGGTGTTGCATCAGGTGCTTTGTTGGCAGCTTGGCTTCTTACAGGTGATCGTAAGAAGAAAACCAAGGACTTCCTTGCCAAGAAGGCTGATACTATTAAAAAGTCCTTCAAAACAAACAAC
>DASTYM010000036.1:0-3027 GCA_035764995.1 Cyclobacteriaceae bacterium
AGAGTTCAATTCACCTACGGAGTATAATTTATTCCTGGAACAAACGACAGAACTGTGGGTGGACCACATGAAGCCGCAAAGCTTTTTTGCTATGGAAAACCCGGTGGGCCGTATTGCGAAACTGGCCGGACTTCCGGAACCTACCTTGCAGTTTCATCCGAACATGTTTGGCGACCCGTACACGAAGCGTACACAGTTATGGGGCAAGTTCAATCCTAATCTTCCTACGGCGCCGGTAGAAGCTACTGACGGCAGCAAGATTCAAAGCAAGTTGTCGAGCAAGGATAAGGTAGAGCGGTCCACGACGCCGGCTGGATTTGCGTATGCGTTCTTTGTGGCCAACCATGGGAATGCAGTAAATAATCCTAATTTTAATACCGATGAAACTGTTCAACAGACAACAACAACCGGCGCCAGCGCTGGGCAATTACGCGGAGATACTGAAACAGTATCTGCAGGAACACCATCAGGAATTTTACAAGAAAATGGTTCGGGACAAAACGCTGAATCAGTTTCTTCACGACAGAGAGGAAGCTTATCTGGCGAACGTGAAGGACTTGATGGAACACGGGACGACAAGGAACCAGGCCGAGGAAATGGCGTGGAGCACTCTTATGTCAATAGCGGGCGACCAGGAGAGAACGTAGAGAAAAACGAAGCCCTTGGCGGTGAATCAGGAGAGGGTCAAGAACCTAAGACCGGAGAGGCTACCGTTATCCCCGATCGTAATGGCCGCAACTTTGTTATTCCGCCAAATTTTGAGCACAAGAAGACCTTTAATCCTGTTCAAAAATTAAAGGACAATCTTGCTGCCATTGAAAGGCTTTATACTTTGCTTAGTGAGAACCGAGAAGCTACAGAGGCAGAGCGGGAACTTCTTTTTAAGTATGTTGGGTTTGGTGGATTGAAAGAGGTTCGTTTTAATCCTAAGGAAGATAGGCACTGGCAAACCGACCAGGCTAAGAGAATGAGGGAGGATGTAGCGAAACTGTATGATCTTGCTGAAAAATTAAAAGAAGTTGGAATAAACGATGCTATGGAAAGCATCAGTTCATCAGCCCTTAATGCCCACTATACTTCAATTCCTGTCATTCGTGGTATTTATGATGCTATTGATAAGATAGGTTTTACTGGCGGCAGATTCTTGGAACCGTCAATGGGTACAGGTCACTTCTTAGGCGCCATGCCTTACCACATTTCGAAGAATACAGAACTGTTTGGTGTTGAGAAGGATTTTATCACCGGACACATTGCGAAGGTCCTTTATCCGGATGCACGAATCGCTATAAGCGGTTTGGAAAAATCGAATGTACCGGCAGGGTATATGGATGCAGTTGTGTCCAACATCCCTTTCGGTCCTTATGGTGTTTATGATTCTGCATTTGATAAATCAAGAAAGCCAGCATTGGCCAAAGCGCAAAAGAAGATTCACAACTACTTTTTTGCCAAGGCGATTGAAACGGCAAGGCCCGGTGGAATTATCGCCTTCATTACTACAAATGGCGTATTGGACAGCCCTGAAAATGAGTTCATGCGTGATCATATCACGAAAGAAACTGAATTTTTAGGTGCTATTCGTTTGCCTGATCATGCTTTTAAAGGCAATGCAGGTACCGAAGTAGTGACTGATGTTGTTTTCCTGCGCAAGTTTCAAAAAGGAGAGGTTTCAAAACAGAAGTACGATATATCGAACATTGTTTTTGAGGATGTGCCACATCATGATGGTAAGACTATAGAAAAGGTGAGGTACAACGAGTATTTTAAGACCCACCCTGAAATGGTGATCGGTGAGATTAAAGCCGGTGGCCAGTATGAAAGGAGTGGCATTATCACTGTAGTTGGTAATGAGAACCAAAATCTTCAAAAAGAGATTTCTGACAGGGCTGCGATCTTGTTTCCTGAAAAGATTTATAAGAAGGCTGCACACAAGGCTACAGACCATGAAGCGGTAAAGCAATATGCCATTGATGCCGTGGAGCGCCGTAAGCCTGGTAATATCATCATCACCAAGAAAGGAATGGCGAAGATGGTAGATCGTGAGAATGCGGAATCGTGGAAGCCTTCCGGATTTAGCCAGAAGCAGGTAGAATCGTTCGTGGGGGTTCGTGACGCGCTTAATAAAGTAATAGCCGCAGAGATTTCAGGCGTTAATGATGAAGGATTAAAGCCATTACGGGATGATTTGAATAGGGAGTATGACAGCTACGTTAAGCGATACGGGCAACTTAGCCAGATCAAGAACCAAAAACTATTGTCGCATGATATTGATGGTTTTAATGTTGGGGGGTTAGAGCGTTATGACGATAAGGCAAAGCAGTGGGTGAAAGCTGATATTTTCAAGCAGCGGACAATATCACCATACAAGGCTATTGATCATGCTGACAACATTCAAGATGCTTTGCTTGCATCGTTAGGGGAAACTGGATCGGTGAACATTGACCGCATGGCGGAGTTGATGGGTAAGACCGTTGAAGAAGTGGTGGAGTTAGGTAAGGGACTTATTTACGAGGATCCTACCGGTGGTTTTGCGACTGCAGATGAATACCTGTCCGGTCCTGTGCGTAAGAAACTGGAACAGGCGAAGATGGCCGCAGAGGTTAATCCAAAATTCCAGTACAATGTAGAGGCGCTTGAAAAGGTTATCCCAGCAGATATCAAAGCGGTAGATATTGAAGCCCGCATAGGTGCAAGATGGGTTGGTGCCGAAGTGTATCAGCAATTTGCAAGGGAGTTATTTAACAGCAATGATTTTGTAGTTAGTTATAATGAGCGTAAGGATGAATTTACAACAGACTGGCGCCATGAGACTACAGAAATGAGAGACACCTTCGGTACTCCGCGTATTAATGGTGGTAAGTTGTTTGACATGGCGTTCCAGTTGAAGGAGCCCGTGATACATGATACGGTTGGCGACAACAAAGTGGTTAATGAGAAAGAGACGGCAGCCGCGATTGAAAAACAGCAAGCCATCCGTGAGGCGTTCAGTAATTGGATATGGAAGGATGCGGACCGAAGGGAAAGGTTAGG
>DASTYM010000037.1:0-13426 GCA_035764995.1 Cyclobacteriaceae bacterium
TGAATTCGCAACTGTATAAAACCGTTCAAGACTCCCCCGATCGGCACGGTAGCTAATGATTAAAGGATATACCTCTGTTACGGGCTGCTGCTGTGCGTAGCTCAGTACATTACAAAAAAGCAAAGCAAGGATAGTGATCAGGACGCGTTGGAAAAATCTCATGGCAGGATAAGTTTTGAGCTTCTAATTTAAACTAAATCAAGGCCCATCAAAGGCATAATTCCAGCATCGGTAATTGCCCGGGAACGAACGGTTTCGACCGAATGCGTACTTATGGAGGAATAAAACACGTAAAATCTGAATAAAAAGACGGGATTTAATCTGGACTGATTCTTGGCATACGGTGGTACCTAAACATTTCTGCATGCTCTCCAATTACTTCAAGATTGCCCTCCGAAATCTTATCAAAAATAAGCTTCACACAATCATTAATGTGGCCGGGCTTTCGCTGGGAATCGCCAGTGTTTTTCTCATTACAATTTATGTACAGCGGGAGCTGAGTTACGACCGGTATTATGATCAGTATGAAAATTTGTACCGGATAACATGGGAGAACGAAAATCCCCAAACCCGCACACCCCATCCCATGGCGCAAGCGCTGGTGGCTGATTTCCCTGAAGTTGAAAGTGCAGTAAGCCTGTCTCCTCTTTGGGCGGCAGGATTAACGCGCGAGATTTTTTCAGTACGCAACCTTGAAAAGAATATTCGCTTTGATGAAAAGAATGTGCTCGCTGTGGATACGACCTTCTTCGATGTATTTAGATTCCCTGTTGTTCGTGGCGATGCCAAAAAAGCCCTTAGGGATGTAAACGGCATTCTCCTTTCGGAAACTGCGGCTAAAAAATATTTTGGTACTGAAGATCCCATCGGCAAACACCTGGCTGTTAATGCTGACACCATACTATTAGAAGTAATGGCTGTTTTCAAAGACGTTCCTGAGCAAAGTCATTTTCATTTCGATTTTTTAGTTTCCTACGTACGCGAAAAATCATTTGATGGTGAAGATGATGAATACTACTCGTGGGCGGATTTCGGTCACTTCAATTATTTAAGACTGAAACCAGGTGCTGAAGCCAAGGCGCTGGAAGGCAAACTCATGACGTGGGTTCGCAAATACATTGACATCTCTGATGAGGATTTTAATTCTTATACAAAAAATAGCCTTGGATTTCGGGTTCAACCTGTGGCAGACATTCACTTAAAATCACATCTGCGTTGGGAGCTCGAATCAAA
Organism: Cyclobacteriaceae bacterium; assembly: GCA_035764995.1. Taxonomy (GTDB): domain Bacteria; phylum Bacteroidota; class Bacteroidia; order Cytophagales; family Cyclobacteriaceae; genus UBA2336. The sequence goes on from DASTYM010000037.1 coordinate 1,234, forward strand.
CGGAAATATCGAGTACGTCTACATCATGTCAGCCGCAGCGTTACTCACACTGTTGATTGCCTGCATTAACTTCATGAACCTCATGACCGCCAAGTCGGCCGAGCGCTCGAAAGAAATCGGGATTCGGAAAACGCTGGGTGCGTTACGTCAACAACTTTCATTCCAATTTTTGGGCGAATCAATCGTCATCACGCTGATCTCTATTGTGTTTGCCGTTTTTATGGTTGAAGTCAGTTTACCTTTTTATAATTCATTGACCGGTCATACGTTTAACCTGAATTACCTGGAAGCCATTCCTATCTTATTGGGATTGGGTTTGATCATCGGAATCGGGTCAGGAATCTATCCCTCTTTAATTCTCTCATCCGTAAAACCACACGCTGTTCTAAAAGGAAAATTTCAAACCAGTTCACACGGAAGAAGCTTGCGGAATACACTCATTGTTTTTCAGTTTGCCATTTCGATGGCGCTAATTTCTGGTGCAGCTATCATCTTTAATCAGCTTGATTACATTCAAAACAAAAACCTGGGATTCGACAAGGAAGAAGTTTTGATCATTCCAATGAAAAATGAAGCGATCAGGCCACGGATGCAAACCTTGAAATCGGAATTGTTAAAAATACAGGGCGTTACCGCTGTGTCTGCCAGTTCTAACATGCCTGGCGGACAGTTCAATCAGGATCCGGTCGTTTCAGTGACGAGTCCTGAAGAAGATATCGATTTTTCTGAAGCTTTTGTTGATTACGATTTCCTGAAAACAATGAACATCGAATTGGCTGACGGAAGATTTTTTGTTCCTGAAAATCTGCGCGATTCCGTTGCGTCATTTGTTATCAATGAAACCGGAGCCAATCAACTCAATGTTACAGTTGGCAAGGAAATCAGATGGGATGCCTATGAGCGAGAAATAACCGGTCGCGTTATTGGTATTGTGAAAGATTTTCATTTTCAGTCTTTTCATGAGCCGATGCGGCCGCTGCTTTTAGTGATGTATCCTGCGTACAATCATTTGATTATCAAACTCAACACAGAAGGTTTCGAAGGTAAAGTGGAGCAGATCAAGAAAGCGTACACCGAATTTGATCCCGCTTTTGAGTTTGAGTATTCATTTTTGGACGAACGACTAAACAAACAATATGAAGCCGAGCAACGAACCGGAATTGTATTCAGCGTATTTGCCTGTATCGCCATTGCAATCGCTTGCTTCGGGTTGTTTGGTATTGCCATGCTCACCTTCAATCAGCGAACCAAAGAAGTCAGCATCCGGAAAGTACTGGGCGCTTCTGTCTCAGGTTTGATTATTTTATTGCTCCGCGATTTCACGAAACTCATTTTCATAGCCATCGTCATCGCTACACCTTTTGCCTGGTGGATGATGGATCGGTGGCTTGATAATTTTATTTACCAGGTAGGAATTCATCCGGCTGTATTTTTGGTTTCTGGCTTTATGTTGATCCTGATTTCATGGATTACGCTGAGCTATTTCACGCTTAAGACTTCACGAATCAATCCTGCTGAGACCCTTAAAAACGAATAATTATGCTTTTCAATCATTTCAAAATTTCCTTCCGCCAGTTGATGAAAAACAAAACATTCACCTTCATCAACATTTTTGGTTTAACCCTTGGCTTTCTCTGTTTCATTTTGCTAGCGCTCTATGTACATGACGAGCTGAGCTACGATCTATTCCATAGCGACTCGCAACGCATGTATCGCGTGTTGCAACACGAAAAACAGGAGGATGGCACTATTCGAACTGTAGCGCCTGTCGCGGCCCGGGTTGGAAAGGAGTCTGCTGCGCAATTTCCGGAAGTTGAAGAACAATGCAGCATCACCTCGATTGGTCGCGCCACGTTTGGTAACGACCCACTCACGCGTGATTACGAGCCGATCATGATTACGGATGATAACTTCCTTACTTTCTTCGACTTCCCGTTACTTGAAGGTGATCCCGCGACCGCACTTAGCAAGCCGAATTCAATTGTTATCACAGAATCCACTGCTAAAAAATATTTTGGTGATCAACCAGCGATGGGGAAAAAACTTTGGACCAACAACGATAAAGTTGATCTCACCGTTACTGGCATCTTAAAAGACTTTCCAAAAAATTCTCACTTGCAATTCAGCATTCTTTTTTCTGAATCAACCTGGCCATCCGTTCTTTCCTGGTACACCAACTTTGTTAATACCGACTGGTCAAGCAACACATACATTACCTACCTGAAGCTGCGTCAGGGTACCGAACCATCTTCCGTGGAAACAAAAATCGAAACGCTGGTTAAAAATAATTTTCCAAAAGACCAGGAATTTAAGAGCGAATTTTCATTGCAACCGTTCAGCAAGATTCACCTGTACTCTCAAAACATTCAAGGGAGCGAGGGAAATCAGACTAGTCAAAGCAGCATGAACCCGTTTTATCTGTATATGTTCGGGGCTGTTGGATTCTTGTTGTTGCTTATTGCGTGCCTCAACTATATGAATCTGTCGACCGCAGCGGCTTTTAAACGCACGCGCGAAATCGGAACACGTAAAACACTGGGCGCTCAGCGCACACAACTCATTATGCAATTTGTGAGTGACTCAGTGGTGTTATCCCTTATTTCGTTGGCATTAGCGCTCGTCATTTTGCAAATAATGCTTCCTGCAGTGAATCAGTTCACGCAAAAAGAATTGACCCTTACGTCCATGCCACTGGAATGGATGCTTTCCATTCTTGCTATTATTCTGCTGGCAGGGATCGCTTCTGCACTCTATCCGGCCTTCGTTACGGCCAGGGTTTCTCCAGCCGAAGCGTTGAAAAAAGAAATCAAAATAGCGAACAGCAGTTTACCCGTTCGCAAAGTTCTTGTGGTGGCCCAGTTTACGATCTCGATTATCATGATCGCATCAACGCTCATCATTTATCGTCAACTGCAGTTTATGCGAGATAAAGACATTGGGATTGAAACTGAAAACCTGCTGGTAATTGATATCAACAGTGGCAACCTGCGCAGGAATTTCGAAAATGTGAAAGCGGAGTTTGCCAAGCCTTCAGAAGTATTGAGCATTTCTACTTCTACGCGTGTTCCGGGAGAATGGAAGAGTTTCCCGTTCGCAACCGTAAAACCATTGGGCGAACCAAACGGAAATGAAATGATCTATGTGGGAATCGATAATGACTTCCTCACGACTTATAATATTCAACTCAAAGAAGGTAGAAACTTTACCGCGGGCCCCGCTGATTCGTCAAAGGTTATTCTAACAGAACTGGCTGTGCAGAAACTAGGGTTAACAAATCCCATCGGACAAATCATTGAAATTCCAACCGTACGTTTCGGTGGTAGTATTGAAAACCTGGGTCAACCTCTTCGTGTTGAAGTAGTAGGCGTTGCTGAAAATTTCCATTTCGAATCATTGCGAACCAACATGATGCCAGTGATCTTTGCTGCACCAAACACCGCGATTCAACGCATCGATTATTACACCTTGAAGATAAAAACGTCTGACTGGCCGGGGGTGATTGAAAAACTCAAGGCAATCAACACAAAAATTGATGCCGATAACCCGTTAGAGTATACTTTCCTCGATAGTCGGTTCGAAGAATTTTATCAGGCCGATGCACAACGTGGACAAATTTTTCTAACCTTCTCCATGATCGTTGTTTTCATTGCGTGCATGGGATTGTTCGCATTGGTATCCTACTCAGTAGAAAGCAGAACTAAAGAAATCGGCATACGAAAAGTTTTGGGAGCATCGGTGCAAAATATCGTGGGCATGGTATCGAAAGAATTTTTGTGGCTGATACTCATAGCCTGTGTGCTGGCAATTCCAGCCGCATACTTCTTTGCTCAAAAGTGGCTACAGGAATTTGCTTACCGGATTGATGTGGGCGCTGGTGTTTTTCTGATGGCAGGATTCCTCACCATCCTGATTGCATCAATCACCATCAGTTTACGATCGGTGAAAGCTGCAACCGTCAATCCGGTGAAATCATTACGAAGCGAATAAAAACTAAAATTAAATTTTATGCGCATACTTAAAACAGTTTTACTTACAGCTCTGGTTGGGTTTCTGGTTGCACCTGCGTATAGTCAAAAAACAGACCGCGACCTGGTATATGCAGCGGTGGAAGATTATGTGGAAGGACTTTACCAGGCAAAGCCTGAACGAATCAAAAATTCAGTTCATCCCGAGCTGACCAAAAAAGGATACTGGAAAGGAAAAGACAAAACCGACTATGCTTACGATGGTATGATGACGTTCGAACAATTAGTCAAGCTGGCTGAGACCTGGAATGCCAAGGGCTGGCTACCGAAAGATGCTGTTAAGAAGATCGACATCTTCGATGTGCAGGATCAAACTGCGAGTGCCAAACTTACTGCGCATTGGGGAACGGATTATTTTCAACTTGCCAGGTACGATGGCAAGTGGATGATTGTGAACATTCTGTGGCAGGGTCCACTTCAAACAACAAAACCATAAACAGATGTTACGAAACTATTTCATTGTAGCCTTTCGGAATTTACTCCGAAACAAAACAGCTTCCATGATCAAGGTAACAAGCCTTGCTGTTGGGATGATATGCTTCGCCATTATTTCGTTGTTTGTCAACCACGAACTGAGCTATGATCGCTTTCACGAAAATCCGGAACAGATTTATCGTGTGGTGAAGGACTTCATAAATGATGATGGAAGTGCCATTCCCGATGCCACCACTCCCCCAGCCATGGCTCCTGCGATGTGGAACGAATTGCCCGAAATTGCCAGCGCAACACGTGTGTTTCCAAATTGGGGACGAAAATATTTAATGGAAGCAGGTGATGTTAGGATGTATGAGGAAAAACTAATTCGCATCGATAGCAGTTTCTTTGATGTATTCAGTTTTCAGTTTGTAAAAGGCGACAAGTCCTCGTCACTCGCCAACTTAAATTTTATTCTATTAACTGAATCGGCAGCCAAACGCTATTTTAGGAACGAAGATCCAATCGGTAAAGCCATTAAAATTGATATTGGTCAAAATGGAACCGATTTCTTTGTCAGCGGCATTCTAAAAGACATTCCAGAAAATTCACATTTCGATTTTGATTTTCTGATTTCGATAAGATCATTTCAGTACGCTGGACTTGATACCGATTGGGGATGGTACAATTTCTATACGTATGCACGTCTAAAACCTGAAACTGATCCTGCCTTATTTAATGCAAAACTTCCCGAGCTATTTAAGCGCCATAATCCGGAGAATGAAAACAGATACTATTCGCAGGTAATCACCGACATTCACTTAAAATCCAATTTAAAATGGGAACTGAAACCAAACGGTGATGCATCATATATCAAGATCTTGTCAACCATTGCTGTTTTTGTAGTCATCCTGGCTGCCATCAATTACATCAATCTGGTAACAGCTCAATCTGCGAAACGCGCGAAAGAAGTAGGCATCAGAAAAGTATCAGGCGCAGGGCATAGTTTGCTGGTGCGGCAGTTCATGCTGGAGTCGGTTATTTTATCATTGGTAGCAACATTAATCTCAATAGCAGCCGCAGAAGCATTATTGCCGTTATTTCGTGATCTCTTTTCTACATCGTTGAGCTTCTTCGATCCGCAAAACCAGATCGTTTTGTGGATGGCTGCCGGTGCAGGTGTAATTACCGGCCTGCTCGCTGGAATCTATCCCGCACTTTATCTTTCTTCATTTAAAGCAGTCAGTGTTCTGAAGGGAGCTTTCACTCAAACCACAGGCGGAAATTTTCTGCGCAAAGGATTGGTTACCTTCCAATTTATGATTTCAACGATATTGATTATTAGTGCGCTTGTTATTTCTGGTCAGATTGATTTCATCCGGACAAAAAACCTGGGATTTGAAAAGGAGAATATTCTCATGATCAATAATGCCGGAAGGCTTCAAAATCGCGAGGCGTTACTCACAGAAATCAAAAAAATAAATGGTGTCTCAAATGCAGGAGGCTCGAATGGCGTTTTAGGCGGACAAAATTGGACGACAGGGTTGCGGACCGAAGACCGGGAAAACTCATTGTTGTTGAATTTTCTCAGCATTGATTACGATTTCCTGAATGTGATGGGTGTGAATTTTAAAGAAGGGAGAAATTTCGCACGTGAACATGGTACGGATAGTTCTGCTATCATTCTAAATGAAACTGCGGTCAAACAGTTAGGGCTTTCCGAACCTGTTGTTGGCAGGCGTGTAGTAACAGGAACCGATGACAACAACAATCCGATCTACGGTACTGTCATTGGCGTTATCACCGATTTTCATTTCACTTCTTTCCACGATCCGATAAAACCATTTGGGTTTTTTCTATTGGAAAACAATGTCAATATTTTATTTGTCAAGATTAATGGGGACAATCTCCAAGGCAGTATCAACGACATCAAACAAACGTGGTCTAAACTTGTTCCGAACCGACCGTTTGAATTTACTTTCCAGGATGAACAAGTGGCCAAACTCTATAGTAATGAACAACGTTTCCAAAAACTGTTTTCATACTTCACGCTGGTGGCGATTGTGATAGCGTGCCTCGGGCTATTGGGGCTTTCTGCCTTCACTGCCCAACAGCGAACCAAAGAAATTGGAATTCGAAAAGTTTTGGGAGCAAGCGTAATGGGCATTACACAGTTGCTATCCAGAGATTTCATGAAACTCATTGTAATTGCCATTGTACTCTCGACTCCAATTGCGTGGTACATGATGGATCGGTGGCTGCAAAGCTTTGCGTATCGAATCACCATCAACGGTTGGATATTTGTATTGGCCGCACTGATGGCAATTGGAATTGCTTTGTTCACAATTAGTTTTCAATCAATCAAGGCTGCGTTGGCCAACCCGGTTGATTCTTTACGAAACGAGTAAACCTTTCACCGAACTCCCTCACTCAAAGCCTCGACCAGTCGGGGCTTTTTTGTAGGTTTAGGGCTCAAACTACTCTGTATGAGCATCGCTGAAATCCGTGAAATATGCCTTACGTTCCCTGCCGTAACGGAAGACATCAAGTGGGAAAATCATTTGTGTTTTAACATTGGTGGAAAAATGTTTTTGGTTACTGCGCCAGACAATGTGCCGGTATCGGCTTCTTTCAAAACATCTGATGAGGATTTCCAAGCCCTTCCCAATCGGCCAGGGTTTATTCCTGCGCCCTACATGGCCCACAATAAATGGATCTTTGTGGATGACATCAATCGCTTCGCGAGAAAGGATTGGGAGACATATTTGCGAAAATCTTACAACCTTATTCTATCCAAACTTTCATTAAAATTTCAAAAAGAAGTAGCCGAAGGTAAGGCAGTTTCAAAGTCGGCTCCAAAAAAGAAGTTGGTAGCAGTAAAAAAGAAAAAGCCGGCCACGAAAAAGAAAGTTGTGGACAAGAAGAAAGTATCAAAAAAAGTGGTGCGTAATAAAAGAAAATAACTATGCTGAAGATCTTATTGACACTTCTGATTTTTAGCTATCTGATTTCTCAGGGACAAAACAAGATTAATTCTACTGATGCATTCACCGTTTCAGGGAAAATTAAGAAGGAAATAACCGTAACACTGAAGGATCTCCAAACTATTGAATCGAAAAGCATTCCCGATGTGGTTATTACCAACCATCTGGGCGAACCAAAAGGAGCATCGAAAAATTTAAAAGGTATTCTGTTGAAAGATGCTCTTGGGAAAATTGAGTTCGATGCTGAAAGTCCGAAAGTGCTAAGCGAATTCTACATGGTGTTCACCGCCAGTGATGGATACAAAGTTGTTTTTTCGTGGAACGAAATTTTTAATACCGCCACAGGCGATAATGTGTATCTCATCACCTCAAAAGACGGAAAAGAACTAAAGGATATGGACGATCGTATCCTGGTTATTTCCACAACAGATTTTAAAACCGGCCGTAGAAATGTCAAAGGGCTGGCCAAAATTGTTGTTGAACGGGCGAAATAACACCAGGCTGGTAATTACAAGAAGTCATTTTTACATTCGTATATGATTTCCCGAAACCTGAAACTGCTCATTGCTTTAGTCATAGTTGGCACTATTGCCGCGTACGTGGTGTTGGTGACCATTCCCACGCAACTTGCTGAGCGGAGTTATGAAGCAGCGAAAACATTAGGCGAGGATTTCCGAAAAACGTTTCAGTTCACGCCCGAAGTTATCGTAAACAATACCATAGTTCTGAATCAACAAGCACCCATTCTGGAACTGGCTGTACTCTCTCAGAGTTTTGAACACCGCTACACCTGGGCCAACACGTGGATAGGAAGCACGAAGCAGGTATTCATCACAGGAAACTTTGTTGCCAAAACCGGGTTTGATCTGAATGAAAAATTCTCCATCAGGCTGGCGAACGATACCGCGTATGTTTTGCTTACTGAGCCTGTCATTCTATCAGTAGAATCACAAGGTGATATCGTTTACCGGGATGAACACGGCATCTGGAATTGGGTAAGTCCTGATGACCGGACAAAAGCAACGAACGCATTCATAACAGATGCACGTAAGTATGCTGAACAAGCGACTTTTGTTCAGGATGCCAAATCGAAAACTGAAAATCAATTGAAGACACTGCTTCAGCCTTATGCAAAAGGTGTTGTGATTCAGTATACGTTGCACGAAAAAATTTCTCCCCAGTAATCCAACTCACTCATTTACGCGGGTGCTGGCTTGATAAGTTATATAACCCCTCTCTTCCAGGAAGAGAGGGGTAGCACAAGTCTTGAGGTTCTGTTGAATGTTATTGGGGTGAGTTAGATTGGGTGAATTGGTGACGACTCGCCTTACACTACCTTCTTCCTGATCACCTTTGCATAGGTACGGCTAACAGGGAAGCTTTTTCCACTTTGCATTTTTACGATCATTCCACCATTAAAGTGTTTCTCAATTTCTTTCAGAAAATTGATGTTAATGATTGTACTGCGGTGCACGCGAATAAATGTTTCAGGGTTTAAGATCTCCTCGAGTTTGCCAATACCAGATGAACTTACAAACTGATCATTCTTGGTAGTCAGAATGGTATAGTCACCTGAAGCTTCCAAAAACATAATTTCTTCCACAGGCAGATTCAACAGTTTCTCAGACTTTTGAACAAAAATGTGCGAGTCGTAAGAAGTTTTGTCTTCAGTTTTCAGGCTGCGCAGCAATTCGCCCACATTGTTCTGTTCAAGTTTCATGCGGTTTACAGCGCGGTCTATAGCCAGTTTGAAACGTTCCTGGTCGAGGGGTTTTAGTAAATAATCCACAGCATTCTTTTCAAATGCACGAATGGCATACTGATCGTACGCGGTGGTGAAAATTACAAATGGATCATGCTCGATTTCATCCAGTACATCAAAGCCGGTCATGCCGGGCATTTGAACATCAAGGAAAATCAAGTCTGGCCGCATCGTGTCAATCAGTTCGACAGCGTCTTTACCTTTCGCTGCCTCTCCGATTACAGTAAGGTCGGGGGTTTGTTCAATGTACTCTCTCAGTAAGTCACGAGCGAGCTGTTCATCATCAACAATTAAACTGGTTATATTCATTATATTCGCTTTTAAACTTTTTGATTATACGGCCTCACTGGTCATTTCCTCTTCAATCGATTCAGGGATTCGTTGTTCCTCCGTAACCGGAATGAAGAAGCTAACGGAATAGCCCCACTGGTTGGAGTGAATGCGAAGTCCTGAGCCCTGGCCAAATGTGCTTCGCAAACGCTGATCTGTATTTTTCATGCCAACTCCACTTGAATTTCCATCCATTACTTTTTTTGCGTTTGTTCCCAGCCCATCGTCTTTCACTTCGAAAAAAATCATCTGGTTAATTCTTTTCACTGTCAGCATAATGGTTCCTCCATCATCCTTCGGAGCAATGCCGTACTTCACCGAATTTTCTACCAGCGGTTGTAAAATCATCGGAGGAATAGAAATGCCTAAACACGTAAAGTCGACCTGTTTAATAAACTTGAGCCGGGTCCCAAACCTGACCTGTTGAATGCGCACATAATTATCAATAAAATCCAACTCGTGAATCAGTTTCACCATCTGGTCGCCATGGGAATCAAGTGCGTACCGGAAAATATCCGACAGCTGCGTGATTACTTTTCGTGCTTGTTCTTTACTGGAACCTACCAGCATATTAATTGAGTTGAGTGTGTTAAATAAAAAGTGGGGGTTAATCTGCGACTTCAATAGTGAGAGTTGCATTTCGCGATTCTTCAACGCCAACTCGCCTTTTTCCTGCTCCTTCTTTTGTAATCCCTGGAAGTACCTGATCACATAATACACCGCAGCAGTAATAATGTACTGATCGTGAAAGTGCAAACCTTCCCATTTCAACAGCCCAAGAATATGTTCTTTCCAATTTTCGAAGTACACATAGCCCTCCACATAATCTTCCAGGTAATACGAAAACGTACCCATCAGCATGAAAAACACCATGACACCTATCACGTGCCCTGCGACCTGAAAGTACAATCGGAACTGGAATAAGAAGTGTGAGTAAAACAGTACTCCTATCATCAACACACAAAGTGCTTCGTAGAGGTACAAAGCATTCCAAAACACATATTCGTACGGTAAATCCAATTCCCATTTCAGGGCGGCACCAACGGCATAATTTATCAAATACCAGAGGCACAGAAGCAGATAGGCTCTTTTCCAGACTTGCGGTATTTTGTCAAAATTGACCAAGGGGGCGGGTTTGGAGGATAAAGTTACATAGAAGCCGGCAAACCAATGCGCTAAGGATGGTAAACCCGTTTAGTAATGATTACAAGCGCCTAATGCTTCAAAAACGCAGATAAACTTACGTCTGATTTGAAAGACCCTGCTGATTCCACATCTTTAGTATACCCCACGATGCGTACGTTATTTGCCATTCCTTTCATGCTTTTGGCGGCATCTCTTGTCGCCCAAAATCTTACTGTTTCCGGGAAAGTAATTGACCACGAAACGAAGAATGCAATGCCCTATGCCTCTGTATACATCAAAGGAAAGGCTATTGGCACGATTACAAACTCTAATGGCGAATTCGATTTTCACATTCCGAATGAATATCGAAATGAAATACTGGTGATCAGCATGTTAGGTTATAGCAATTTTGAATCACCAGTTTGGTCCATGATTTCCTCCCCGACCACGATAACGATCGAACTGAATGCATCACCGATTGTTCTTCAGGAAGTGCTCATTGAAGATTCACTTTCAGGTGGTGACATTTTGCGTCTAGCGCTCAAACACATTCCAAATAATTATCCTTCTAAACCTTTCGTCATGGATGGCTTTTACCGAGATGTGAAAAAAGTGGGTGGCACTTATTTCTCGTTACTGGAAGCAGCCGTACAAATTTACGATGACGGCTATGATGACCCCCGCAATAAATTCAAACTGCGGGAGGGTGTTCGATTGCTGGAAGTGAGAAGAAGCATTGGTTACGAGAATAAATTCACGTCTTACTTTGATCAGGATAATCTACTGGAAGATCTTTTGCTGCACAACAGCATTCGCTATCGGCAGATCGAAGATGGCGAGGAGTTATACGCGAGTATGAGGCGTGAGAAAAATTCATTCTATAACGGGCATGAAATCTATGTGGTGATTCACGACCAGGGCAATTTCCTGAAATTTTTTATTGATAAAGATAATTATGCGATTGTGCACATGGAGTGGATAGCCACCACTTCAAACGAAATTCTGGAACGCAAAAAGAATCTGATTAGTCGTTTTGCCGGACTTCGTAAAACCATCGATTTCAAACTGGTTGATAATAAAATGTACCTCAATTTTATTACTATTACTTCCAACGTAAACTGGTATGACATTCAGACAAATGAACTGAAGTTTGAAACGGAATTATTTCAGCAGCTTCTCATTAACAAAGTTACTCCTAATACCAAAGAGCGAATTGGTTCGGTGGAACGAATGCGTAACTATGGACTGCAATATCAGGATTTACCATACAACAAAGAGTTCTGGGATCATTACAACGTAATCAAGGAAACTCCCCTCGATAAAAAAATTGTTGACGATCTTGAAAAAGCCGGGCCGTTAGATAAACAGTTTGAGGGAAAGTATTAACCGACCTCCATAAGCTCCAACACAAAAGAAAAAATCAATAATAACAGCATAGCAACAAAATAGAGTATACGCCTGGTGATCATAGGTTCGCTGTTACGTATTGTCTCGACATGACTGTCACCCTGACAATATTCGATTTTAAAATTTTAATCGGCTTGAGTGCAGTA
>DASTYM010000038.1:0-6931 GCA_035764995.1 Cyclobacteriaceae bacterium
TTCAGGCGTTAAATGCACATCAGATTTCGAGAACCGACATGGCAAGAATGGGGCAGTGGTCGGAACATAATTTTGTGGGCGTTCGATGCGGCATCATGGACCAGTTTGCTAACATGATGGGAAAGGAGAATCACGTTATCCAGCTCGACTGCAGGTCGATGGAGTATCAGTATCTCCCGATTGATCTAAGCCAACATGCTATTGTCCTGTTTAATTCAGGTGTAAAGCATAGCCTGGCTTCCTCAGAGTATAATATAAGGAGGGCGGAGTGTGAAGAAGGTGTTCATATTCTTGCCAGGACCAACCGGGAAATAAAAAGTCTGAGGGATGCTTCGCTGGCAGATATCAATTCCGTACGAAAACAAGTGTCGAGTCAGGTGTTTAATCGGTGCAAATATATTATTGAGGAAATTGAACGAGTAGAACAGGCGAGTGCAGACTTGCAGCGAGGCGATCTTGTATCGTTTGGCAAACGAATGTTTGAAACGCATGAAGGTCTTTCAACGCTGTATGAGATAAGCTGCAAAGAACTCGATTTCCTGGTTTCCAGAGCGCGCGAAAAGCCGGAAGTATTGGGAGCCCGCTTGATGGGGGGAGGTTTTGGAGGATGCACGATTAATATCGTTCAACAATCTACCGTAAATAGGGTGATCGATTCTATGAGAGCTGATTATTACAAGCAATTCGGAATTGAAGCAGAAGTTTACACCGCACAAATTACAGGCGGCACAAGTCTGGTTTCAGGTAATGATATTTAAGATCGTGATAGCGTTAAGCCTCAGAACTTCGTATCTTACATAGCATGATTATCCCGTTCCTGATCCTGTTCTTTTTCAATCTTCAGGAAGAAGTTCCGTTTAAGCCCAAAGAAGATTTTGAAATCAAATTTGATCTGACATTTAAGGTGCGCACGACCGATGATAAAGCTGTTTATTTAAATGAGACCCGCGCTGAGCATGAGAAGCGAACGAGCGCTACACCCTTGCCATTCCTGAAATTATTGGTGAAAGTAAAACGCCTGCAGCAGGAGGAAATAAAACTGAAGGTCATTAGAGATGACAAAAATACCTTGTTTTCAAAAAAGACAGAACCAGACATGGAGTTTAAGCTCGAAGTGGGCTTCACCGATGACCTAAAAGATCAGGTTTCAGGGTACAGGCACGTCATTCAATTTTTATCGTCAAAGAAAGAAGTGCTTAGCAGGATTGTGATTGAATTTGATAAAGACGGCAATTACTTTGTAAATGGCGAAAAAAGGGGTAGGGTATAAGTTTTTTTATCTAAAATCTCCCCTTTGAAACAAGATTAATACTGATTGTGTAAGCCTTCTCCATTACACGCATCTCATTCAAGATTTTATCCGTTAATTGGTGCAAATTTTTATGTGAATGAGAAGTATTATTTGTGTGGCGTTGTTGCTACCTGTTTTATTGAATGCACAAGCACCACATCAGCCTCATGCAGCTGAGATTAAACTCAAACTTGAGAAGTTGAATTTCCTGGGATCGGTTTTATATGTGGCTGCCCACCCGGATGACGAAAACACACGCGTCATTACCTATTTCTCAAAAGGCAAGCTTGCTACAACTGCATACCTTTCGATGACGCGCGGTGATGGAGGACAAAATTTGATTGGCTCAGAAATAGAAGAACTCCTGGGTCTTATTCGTACACAGGAATTGCTGGCTGCCCGAAGGCTCGATGGAGGAACGCAATTCTTTACACGCGCTAACGATTTTGGTTTCTCAAAATCAGCAGACGAAACTTTTAAAATATGGGGGAAGGATGAAATTCTCTCCGATGTAATTAGAGTATATCGTCAATACCAACCCGATGTAATCTTTACCAGGTTCCCGCCAACCCAAAATGCAGGACATGGCCATCATACTGCATCGGCTATGTTAGCCATTGAGGCATTTGATGCTGCAGCAAAAAAGGAAATTTTTCCGGATCAACTGACTTCATCTTCTACCTGGCAACCCAGGCGATTATTTATTAATACCGGTCGATTCTTTTTTAACAGTAATGTTGATTTGAATGAAAATACCCCCGGCATCACTACAGTGAATGTTGGTGGTTATAGCCCGTTGTTAGGTGAATCGTATTCAGAGATTGCAGCCACCAGCCGCAGTCAGCATAAAAGCCAGGGATTTGGATCGAGGAAAGTCCGTGGTAATCAGCCAGAATTTTTTGAATTAGTGAAGGGTGAAGCACCCGGTAAGGATGTATTTGATGGTGTGAACACAAGTTGGACAAGACTTAAGAGTGGAGAAAAAGTGAAGCCATTGGTAGAACGTGTCATTAAAGAATTTAATCCGGAAGTACCGGCTGCTTCAATTCCCTTGCTTTTCCAAATCAGAAAAGAGATCAACGCTCTTGAAAGCAGCGTATGGAAGACCAGAAAGCTGGCGGAGGTTAATCAATTAATAGAAGATTGCGCAGGACTCTATATTGAAGTAACTGCCAATAACTTTTGGGTAGCACCCGGAGAGCAAGTCATTGCAACGGTTGAAATGTTGAATCGTTCTGATGCCAACGTGGAAATGCTTTCACTACGTTCATCTGATCTTGGGTTGGATTCGGTGATGAATGTTGCGCTGAAGAATAATATTCCCGTTGTGATTCGATCAAGAAAGAATATGAGCCAGTCAAAGGATTACTCTGATCCCTATTGGCTTCGCGACAATCATAGCACCGGGCTTTTTTCAGTCAAAGATCAAAAGCTGATTGGGAAACCGGAAAACGACCCAGCGGTTCATGTAGTTTTTACTGCTAAGATAAACGGAGAAGCGTTCGAGATCACCAAACCAATTGTTTTCCGCTCCACAGATCCTGTAAAAGGTGAGGTATACAGACCTTTCGAGGTTGTACCACGTGTGTTTGTTAATATTTCAAATGGTGTTTGGCTCTTCAGCGATGAAAGTCCAAAAGATGTAGAAGTTGTTTTGAAATCAGCTACAGACACGAAACAAACTGGTAAGCTTAAACTCGAATTGCCTGCAGGATGGCGCAGTGAGCCTGCATCTCAGGATTTTGAGTTGACCAGGAGAGGCGAGGAATTAGCGAAAACTTTTAAAGTGTATCCATCGAAAGCAGAATTTAGCGGCAACCTGAAAGCTGTTGCTGAGATCAATAATGTATCGTACAGTAATTCACTCAAGACTATTTCATACGATCACATTCCAACGCAAACGTTATTGCCTGCTGCTGAGGCGCGCATCATTCGTGTCAACATTAAAAAAGAGGGTGGTGTGATTGGTTATATCAATGGTGCCGGTGATGATGTGCCAACCGCGTTGCGAAATATGGGTTATGAGGTTTGGGAAATGAAAAATGAAGAAGTTACTCCTGAAAACCTGAAACGTGTTGATGCAGTTGTGCTTGGTATTCGTGCATTGAATACGAATGAACGCGTTCGATTCATGATGAATGATTTATTGGAGTACGTCAACCAGGGTGGAACGATGGTTGTGCAATACAATACGAACAACGGAATTCTTACGGATAAATTTTCACCATATCCATTAACGCTTTCACGTGATCGCACCACTGAAGAAGATGCAGAAGTAAGAATCTTGAAACCTGATCATCCGCTTTTAAACACCCCCAATAAAATCAACTCGGCTGATTTTGATGGATGGATACAGGAGCGTGGATTATATTTCCCGAATAAATGGGACCCGAATTTTGAGGCTTTGCTTTCGATGAACGATGCTGCAGATAAGCCTCAGGATGGAAGCTTGTTGGTGGCGAAGTATGGTAATGGCTATTACGTGTACACGGGACTATCATTCTTCCGTGAATTACCGGATGGTGTGCCAGGTGCATTTAAATTATTTGCCAACATAGTTTCCCTTGGCAAGCCTAAGAAATTAGAAAAGACAAAAGTTAAAACGAAATCAAAATAAAACTCTGTGAACTCTGTGCTTGAACTCTGTGCACTCTGTGGTAAAAAATTTCTTCACCACAGAGGTCACAGAGGGTTGCACGGAGGGCACTGAGAGAAGCAACATGACAGAGCCCGAGCAACTTCCTGTATTTAAAAAGTGGAGCCATTGGTATTGGCTTCTGTTGATCGTGCTCGCTGTGCAAATCATTATTTTTTACTGGATAACCAATTCATTTTCATGAACACCCTCGATTGGATCGTGTTATTTGGCACCATTGTGTTTATTGTTTTGTACGGAACATGGAAAACCCGTGGCAATAAGAATATTGAAGGTTATCTAAAAGGTGATAATTCCATGAAATGGTGGATGATGGGCGTCAGCATTATGGCCACACAAGCCAGCGCAGTTACGTTTCTTTCCACACCCGGCCAAGCCATCGAAGATGGGATGCGTTTCCTGCAGTTTTATTTTGGATTGCCTGTTGCCATGGTGATCATCTCAGTAACGATGGTGCCCATCTATTACAAATTAAAAGTATTCACCGCTTACGAGTATTTAGAAACTCGTTTCGACCTGAAAACCCGCTCACTCGCTGCCATTCTTTTTTTGATCCTGCGAGGTTTGTCAGCGGGCATTACCTTATACGCACCGGCCATTGTATTATCAACTATTCTCGGATGGCCGATATCAATAACTACGATAATGATTGGAACCCTTGTCATTATTTATGTGACCGTTGGTGGAACGCGTGCTGTGAGCTTAACCCAACGCCAACAGATGACAATCATTATGAGTGGTATGATCCTGGCAGGGATTCTTGCGTACAGCATGTTACCAGATTACGTTTCATTTGGCGATACCATTCAAGTTGCCGGAGAGCTCGGCAAGTTGAATTTAGTGAACCTGGATTTTAGTCTGAATGATCGGTTCAATATCTGGTCGGGACTAATTGCCGGAACATTTTTGTTTCTTTCGTACTTCGGAACAGATCAATCGCAAGTGGCGCGTTATCTCGGGGGAAAATCCGTAACAGAAAGCCGACTAAGCTTGATGTTCAATGGTTTGTTAAAAATACCGATGCAGTTTATCATTTTGTTCATCGGTGTTCTCGTGTTCGTCTTCTATTTGTTTAACCAACCGCCTGTGTTTCATAACCAGGTGTTAAAAGAGCGAGCACTAAAAACAGAGAAAGCCGATACAATTAAATTACTGGAAAGCCAGTATGATGAAGTTTACAAGGAGAAACGTAAAGCCGTTGAGTCATTGATAGGTGCTGTGAAGTCAAACAATGATGACCAGATCAAAATATCAAAGGAGGCAGTTCTGAAATATCAGGTCGATGAGAAAATTATTCGTGATAGTGTTAAGAGTACAATTGGTGTGGCGTTGCCAGGTGCCAAAACACAAGATCGCGACTACATCTTTCTGAATTTTGTGCTAACCTATTTGCCGCATGGCATCGTTGGATTATTGTTGGCAGTTATGTTCTCCGCTGCTATGTCTTCCATGGCAGGAGAATTAAATGCCCTCTCGTCAACTACAACTGTTGATATATATAAGCGGTCGATGAAGAAAGAAGGAGATGAGAAGCACTACCTTACTGCATCCCGATGGTTCACTGTACTCTGGGCCTTATTGGCGATGGTGTTCGCAATGCTTGCCACCTTTGCCGAGAATTTGATTCAGTTCGTGAATATTGTGGGGTCACTCTTTTATGGAACCATCCTCGGGATTTTCCTCACAGCCTTTTATGTAAAATATGTAAGGGGGACCGCTGTTTTTATTGCAGCACTTTTTGCTGAAGCAGTAGTCCTTTATTGTTATTTCGGTACCGATATTGCCTTTTTGTTGTATAATATAATCGGCTGTGTTGTTGTTGTAACATTGGCCGTTATCATCCAGTATTTTCAGAATACTAACACAATCAGCCAGTCATAGAATAGCGCAGTTTTTACTGATTTTTTTCGCTATACTTGGTATTCTAACAAACCCAGCTTATGAAAAAATTTAGTGGATTACTCACAGTAGCCTTGCTGTTGACTTTTTCCCTGGTCAGCGCGCAAACAAAACTTGTAGAGAAAGTTGATCAAAAGGGAAAAGAGGTAGTGATACCTTATCAGAAGTTTGTCTTATCAAACGGACTTACAGTTATTGTTCATGAAGATCACAGCGATCCTGTTGTTCACGTGGATGTTACCTACCACGTAGGTTCTGGTCGTGAAGAAATTGGTAAATCTGGTTTTGCTCACTTCTTTGAACACATGATGTTCCAGGGAAGCGATAATGTGGGAGATGAGCAGCACTTTAAAATTGTAACAGAGGCAGGCGGTACGCTTAATGGTTCTACCAACCGCGATCGTACGAACTATTATGAAACTGTTCCCAGCAATCAGCTGGAGAAAATGATTTGGTTGGAAGCCGATCGGATGGGCTTTTTGCTGGATGCTGTTACTCAACGAAAATTTGAGATTCAACGTGAGACTGTGAAAAACGAACGTGGTCAAAATTATGACAACAGACCTTATGGATTAGCAGGTGAAGTGACCGCGAAAAATTTGTTCCCCTACGGCCACCCATATTCATGGTTAACCATTGGATACATCGAAGACCTGAACCGTGTTGATGTAAACGACTTGAAGAATTTCTTCCTGCGCTGGTACGGACCAAACAATGCAGCCCTTACGGTGGGTGGTGATGTGAATACTGCAGAAGTTGTAAAACTTGCTGAAAAGTATTTCGGATCAATTCCGAGAGGCCCGGAAGTTAAAAATGTGAAACTTCCAGCACCGGTATTGGAAGGCGATCGCTATGTAACCCTGGTTGATAATTATGCACGCGTACCTCAATTATCAGTTACTTTCCCAACGGTACCTGCGTATCATGAGGATGAACCAGCGCTGGCATGTTTAGCGCAAGTACTTGGACAAGGAAAGAATTCAGTGTTCTACCAGGAGATTACCAAGCAACAAAAGGCTTTGAATGCTTCTGCTTTTAACAATGGCAGTGAATTAGCAGGTCAATTTAGCTTTAGTTTAACACCA
>DASTYM010000039.1:0-2000 GCA_035764995.1 Cyclobacteriaceae bacterium
CCCTAACGACTATGGATTGTACGACATGGCAGGAAACGTGTCAGAGTGGTGCCTGGATGATTTCAACCCAGCATCCGTTCCAACTGTTTGGGATTTGAACCCGCAGTACATTGACCCTCGCACAAACCCTGAGAGCTCTAAGTACAATGAGAAAATTGTTCCCAAGAAAGTGATCAGAGGAGGTTCGTGGAAGGACGTTGCCTACTACCTTGAAACAGGAACAAGAACCTACGAATACAGAGATTCAACCAGAGCTTATATCGGCTTCCGTTGTGCCATGACCCACCTGGGTCGCTCATCCGGAAGGGAATTTTAATAATTGAAAAACCTACTTATCTTTAAATATTATCGAGTCAAAAACTTAAACCAATACTAAAATGAGCAAGAAAAAAGGCGGATTCACAGAACTACTCTACAAGACCATCATGCCAAAAGTTTATGGTATCGGTGCCGCAGTTGTAATCATCGGAGCTCTGTTTAAAATCCTTCACCTCACAGGTGCAGATGAAATGCTAATGATCGGACTTTCTGTGGAAGCTGGTATTTTCTTTTTGAGTGCATTTGAACCACACGCGAAGGAAACAGACTGGACAAAAGTTTATCCTGAGTTGGCTGAAGATTTCGAAGGACAGGTAACAGCACCAACTGTTAGAAAAGCAGGTCACTCAAATGACTCTCCGCTTTTGAAAGTTGATGAAATGCTCAAGACTGCTAAAGTGGATCAAAACCTTCTCGATAATTTAGGAAAGGGTTTAAATAATCTGGCTTCATCAGCTGCGCAAATGAACAACCTGTCGAACGCAGCAGTAGCAACCAATGAATATGCTAACAATGTAAAAACTGCGTCTAAAGCCCTTGGCGATATGAACGTATCGTACAAGACAGCAATTGAAGCTGTAGGCTCAATGGCAAACGCTTCTAAAGATGCTGGAGAATATCACTCACAAGTACAAAAAGTAACAAAGAATCTTGCTGCTCTGAATTCTGTTTATGAAATGGAATTGAAAGATGCAGATAGTCACGTGAAGAACATGAACAAGTTTTATGAAAGCCTCACCGGTGCTATGCAAGGACTTTCTAAAGTTGGGGATAACACGACAAAATTCACTTCAGAACTTGGCAAGTTATCTGACAACTTAGCTGCCCTGAACAATGTTTACGGTAGCATGTTAACAGCCATGAGAGGCTCAGGAAAATAATATTGTATTTAAGACAACAACCCTAAATCGAATAGATTATGGCAGGTGGTAAGGAAACCCCAAGACAGAAGATGATCGGTATGATGTACCTGGTACTTACCGCTCTTCTTGCTTTGCAGGTAAGTAATGCGGTGTTGGAAAAGTTTGCGATTATAAACGAGACTTTGAATACCATGATTAGTCTCGGTACCTCAAAGAATAGTGAACAACTTCAGGGTATTGTAAAAGACGGATCTAAAAGTCCTGACCCTAAAGTGAAGCGCGCTGTAGAGAACGCACAAAAAGTTCGCGAACTCACAGCGAATACGATCAAGTACATGGAGGACTTGAAGAAGAAGATGATGACAACGGCTGGAGCTGAAAAGGTTGATGAAAAGTTAATCAATGACCACAGCTCAAAAGTGGCAGCGATGATGATTGATAAAAAATCTCCTGATGGAAAAGCGTTTGAAGCAACATTGAGAGACTTTCAAAAGAAGTTAACGGAATACACCGGTGGCAAGGTTAAGTTTGAATCACTTACCAAAACACCAGCGGAGATTCCGATTTTTGCAGGAAGCGATAAGCATGCGAACAAAGACTTCTTAACATTCACGTTTGAAAATACACCGGCAATTGCTGCATTGGCATCGGTGAATCAGACAGAAACAGAAATTCTGGAGAATGAATCTGAAGCACTCACCTACCTTGCTGCAGAAGCGGGTTCAAGAGTGTTGAAGGTTGATAAGGTTGTACCCATGGTGCGTGCTAAGTCTTCAACAGTTGCGGCAGGTGCTCCTTATGAAGCTGACTTATTCATGG
>DASTYM010000040.1:0-3256 GCA_035764995.1 Cyclobacteriaceae bacterium
TTGAAAATTTGAAGATGATATTACGAAGATTGAATGTTGAACACTCTCCATTTTCAAATTTTCAAATTATTACATCTTCAAATTAACTAACCCTGCAAGATAAAATAGTAATATCATCATGATATCCCATATTTCCTTTAAACGTATCAAGGCTCACAATGATATCCTGGTGAATTGTTTTTAAATCTTTGAAATAAGTTTCCGGGCGATTGAAATACTCAGTTAGAAATTCAACACCAAATTCCTTCCCTTCGGCATTTACTGTTTCCGTGAGTCCGTCTGTGTAGCAAAATAACAGGAACTCATCAAGGCCGGTAACAAATCCTTCATTCAAGAATGGTAGCGGGTGCATCGCACCTAAAACGGTCGAACCTTCTTCCAACATGCGAATCCCGTCTTTCTTAGTCCAAAGTATTGGTGGGTTATGGCCAGAATTCACATACACCATCGTCTTTAATCGGATATCATAGATGGCCGCAAAGAAAGTAATGAACTTCTCTCCTTTCGTGTTTTCCATTACCTGGAAATTAAGGGCCTCAATAATATCGGTGAGGTTTGGTGTTTGTCTCAACAATGTTCGCAAGGATGCCTGAAAGTTGGACATCATCAACGCAGCCGGGATTCCTTTACCGCTTACATCGGCCACGCATAACAAAAATTGATTTTTGTTAATCGGAATGTAATCGTAATAATCACCACCAATTAAATCGTGTGGCAAATAACTGGCTTCTACTTTTAGAATTTCTGTATTCGGTAATTTCTCAGGGAACAGAAATTGTTGCACATCGCTGGCAATTTCAAGTTCCTTTCTGAACGCCTCTTGCTCTAATTGTCTGCGAGCCAGTTTTTTATTTTCGATCGCAACAATAATTATGTTACTAAGCGCCTGGATGAATTTAATATTGTCGTTGTGAAGATCGTGCGTACCATCTTTATCTAAACCACCAACAAAAACAAGGGCCAGCGTATTACCCTTATGGGCAACCGGTACAATAATATCGAAGACGGTTAACTCACACTTTTCAAATTCCCGTAAATGGGTAATATCCTGAATTGTCTTGAAGGCTGGAATAAGATGATTCTTGTTGAACTTTAATTTGTTGCCAAAATTCACTTTACACTCCCACTCATCATCCAGCACGAAAAGCGCCAGTTTCTCAATATTGAGGTTAGAACGGAGGGTGAAATTGTAAATCTTATAAAGGGATTCTTCGGGCAAATTACTGTTGATTGCCTGTGTAATCTCCAGTAAGGCGTTGAGCTGTAGCTCTTTAATTTCGTACTTGCTTTTGAGGGTCAGTTCTGACATACCGTAAAGTTAACACTTAGTCAGTTTGCCTCATCCCATCAAAAAAGTTTATTTTCTTCCCTTCCAAACCGGACTGATAAACAACGACCCAAGCCCTATGATCATTGCATACACAGGATAAAGAAATTGTAGAAGAATAAATGACAGCCAATCCCACCGAACACCTAACCACGAGGTAATTCGATTCAGCAAGAGATACTCCAATATTACTTTCGAAATAAAAAGTGCCAGGAGCATATCACCAGCCGGGGGATTCAGGTAGTAAAGAAAAGGCAACGAAACAACCGATGTATGAAAGATGAAAATGAATAACCCCAACAGCTTCGTTGAAAGATCATGGTGATGTTTCCACTTCCCCGCCCAACGTAATCGCTGTGCGAGGAATTGCATCAGCGATTTTGATGATTCTGTAGCAACAATACTTCCCCAAAGATTATTAAACATAATACTCTTCGGATATCGGGCGGCAACTTTCCGCATCAGAAATTCATCATCTCCCGAAGCTACTGCTTCATTGCCCTTGTATCCCTCAACTTCTTCAAAGACGTTTTTCCTAAAAGCCAGATTGGCACCGTTACACATCGTAGGTATTCCAAAGGCAAGGGTAGCTGCACCAGAACCAATCAAACTTGAAAACTCAATTGATTGCATTTTCGAGAAGACTGATTTATCGGGTTCTATTTTAACAGCTCCCGTTAACATTTTCACTGAATCATTTATAAAAGACAGGTTAATTGTTTGAAGCCAATTTTCTGATACCCTGCAATCACCGTCCGTTGTTACGATGATTTCTCCCTTTGCCTTTTGAATTCCTGCTGTAATTGCTGACTTTTTACCAGAACCGGGTGACCGGACTATACTGCAAAAAGTAAAAGTCTTAATAGCATCCTGTATAACCATTGGGGTGCTATCTTCCGAATGATCATCCACAAAAATGATTTCAAACTCACCCTGGTAATTTTGGCCGATTAAATCAGTGACTAAAGCACCTACTACGCTTTCTTCATTTCTAACAGGAACGATCACAGACATGGTGTGATAATCTGAATACAAGTCATTTTGCTTCCGCGCAATTGCTTTACCCCATCCGATATACAAAAACAGAACAAGCAAACCGTACAAAACAAATACAACAATCAGGGCAAAAGTCATGACTGCAATTTCTAAAATTCTGGCTGACTGCCTAACTTACATGCGTGGGAAAAGTTATCAAGGAAAAAATCATTTTAGGCCTGGACCCCGGAACGAATATTATGGGGTATGGTGTGATTACTATTCAGGGAAGCAAAATCCGGTTATTACAGTTTGGTGTTATCCGACTTGGAAAAGTAGACAGTCATGAATTACGGCTCAAAAAAATATTCGATCGCGTATTGAGTTTAATTGATGACTACCATCCTGATGAAGTTGCCCTGGAAGCCCCATTCTTTGGCAAAAACGTACAGTCAATGCTCAAACTTGGCAGGGCGCAAGGGGTTGCTATGTCGGCAGCGCTATATCGAGAGATTCCTATCGTTGAATATGCGCCAAAAAAGGTAAAGCAATCCGTCACGGGAAATGGCAACGCTTCGAAAGAACAAGTAGCAAAAATGTTAATGACATTACTGGCGATAAAAGAGTTACCCAAACTCCTGGATGCTACGGATGCTTTGGCGGTAGCATTGTGTCACCACTACAATAATGGACAAGCTAAAACAAAAGTAAAATCGTGGGAGGCATTTGTGAAAGACAATCCTGATCGATTAAAAAAAGTATAATTTACTTCAATTCAGTAATCGCTTCTTTTAAGGCTTCGAGGTACCCTCTGCCAAATTTTAAATCGGGCTCCATGTAATTACCTTCAGCCCACTCATTCCATGACTTCAAAAAAACGATCCGGTGGTCGGGCTTTTTATCTTTCACGGTTTCCAGAACAGCTTTTGCATGGGTTTTAAAAATTTCTGGGTG
>DASTYM010000041.1:0-2767 GCA_035764995.1 Cyclobacteriaceae bacterium
CCCTGAGGGGCCTTATGATTATGATGTAACTGGAAGCAGACCAAATCCAAGTCCATGGCCAGATGCAGCCAATGGCAACGGTGGAACCTGGACATTTGGCGGAACACCGACAACTGACAGCGGACTGATTGCACGTGATGACGGAACGGCCATGACCTACACACTGAGCGGTGGACAACTCACGCTTAATTTCACTTTCAATGGAACGGGTTATGCTGGCGCCAGAACTGCACAAGTAAATGGCAACTGGACTTTTATCTTTAATTGATAGACAATCTACTATTTTGACTAACAAAAGCCATCTCACATCTGAGACGGCTTTTTTGCTTCAAATAGCTTATGACATTTAAAATGAATAGAACTTTATTCTAGAGCTGAACGAAGACTCGTCAATAACTATCTTAACCCACCTGAAGACCTAATAATTCTTATCATTACATTTCCCAGTTGTGTAAACTTGAATTCCTCTTTTTTTTGCTTCACAGCTGTTACCATATGTTTTTGAGTCACATCCGCATACAGGATCATATATTCTCAGACAGGCACCATCACTGATTTCCGAAGTCTTTAGGCATTCAATATGTGAATTGAAATATTGAATATCTTCAGATGCTTTCTCGAGAAGGTTAGTTCGAGAGCATTTGTCGACCTGATATTCATCACCATTCTTTATGGCAAAAATTAAGTATTCATGATTCTCCTTAAAACTGTAACTTGAGGAAAGGCCAATCTTAATTCTACTTAAATCCGATCCATGATATACTTTTTTTAATTCTGCTAAAATGACCCTTCCCGACTGCACTGTTCTTCCTCCTCTCACAAGAACGACCGCAACAAGGTCAAACTCGTTTAAATAAGAATTACTAAGTTCTTTAATACAACCCTCCTGTTCATTGTTAATGCTCAGTAAAAACGCAATAAAAAGAAAAATCTTTAACATATTATTTCCTCACTGCAATTTTAATTGAATAATACCTTCCATTCAACTTTGCTTTAAGGATGTATAACCCGTTCTGGTAGCTCGATAAGCCCAAGTCCAATTCCAATTTATTTCTAGTTACACCTCGATAAAGAATTTTGCCATTCATGTCAAAAATAGAATAATTAACGTCTTTTTGAATGCCCATAAATTCTACCAAAACATTGCCTCTGGTTGGGTTAGGGTAAACTTTAATAAGCGCATTTTGTTCTTGTACTCCTGAAGGTTCCACGTTACCTCGCGCTCCATATGCTCATCAGAAAATGAGGATCATCTGTTTGATTTTACTCTTTCCTTCTTTTTCTACACTCCTCCACATCTTGAATATCTCTCGACCTTTACCGTGCCCATTTAGTTAAACGCAAATCAATCCATTGGATAGCTTTATCCTCATGAGATAATTCTTTAGATGGAGTTATTGCAATTGATAGCTCAATAAGTTGAAAATGCAAGCTCAAGGCGTTGCTCTGGGGTTATAGCTAATTCTTCTTTTGCCTGATCATTTTTTTTATCCTTAAAACTAATAACCTGTGGCTTAATCATCCTTTTTAAGATATGAAATAACTATTTCAATACTACGACATTGCTCCGGTCACCTCCACGCTTTACATGTTTCATCAGGAGAAGTGGCTATAAGTATTCCTTAAAATTTCGTAAATTTGGTAATGGAGCAAATAATTGATTACCGAAAACTTATTACAATTGAAGCTGGCAAGCGCGGAGGAAGACCTTGTATACGAAACATGCGGATAACCGTTTATGACATTCTTAACTGGCTTGCATCAGGCATGACCCGTGAAGATATTATTGAAGACTTTCCAGAACTTACCAATAATGATATCACTGCAGCACTTATGTTTGCGGCTGACCGTGAGGCCAAAGCAACTGTTATTGTTTAATGAAACTTTTATTTGATCAGAACCTGTCCTATAAACTAATTGACAGGTTATCGGATATCTTTCCCGGATCCACCCACGTTAAAATACACAATCTTTCTAACGAACAAGATATTATCGTTTGGGATTTCGCTGCAAAAAAAGACTATGTAATCGTAACTCAAGATTCTGATTTTTACAACCTGGCTCTGATTCGCGGAACTCCGCCAAAGGTTATATGGATAAGATCAGGAAATTCATCTACCAAACACATCGAAGAGCTGATACGCTCAAACGCTATAGCTATTCAACGTTTTCAGACAACTCAAGAACTCTGTCTGGAGCTATTCTGACTATTATTTTAGCACCACGACCGTAATCCCGTCACCCCCCCGCTCCACATGCTCATCGGCAAACGAGGCCACCTGTTTGTATTTCTTCAAATGATCGCGTACCACTTTCCGCAACACACCTTCACCCTTCCCATGCAAAATTTTTACTTCACCGTGCGACAACAAAATCGCATCATCCAGAAATTGTTCCAACAATGTAACCGCCTCTTCAACCCGCTTACCGCGCACATCAAGCGTGGGGTTAAACTTCGATTGCTTCTCGTGTAATCGAATGCCAATTGATTGCAATTTCTTTGTTGCATCAGAAACCGCAGATTGTCCGGTGAGTTTTTCAAGTTTTGAAACCGCCAGCACAGACTTCATTTCTCCAAATTGAACAATTGCATTCTTCCCTTTTATTGAAACAACCTTACCACTTCCCTCCTGTCCAATGATGCGCACACGATCGCCTGTCTGAATAACTCCTCCCTGAACACTCTCTTTCTTAACCGGTTGATGAGAGACTTTCTTTGAAAGCTCCTGCAAATTCTTCCGGACCTTCAAGGTCTCTTTGCGCTCTG
>DASTYM010000042.1:0-4078 GCA_035764995.1 Cyclobacteriaceae bacterium
AATGTCTGAACTTGGATTAGCGGGATTAATGGATTTATGGATTAAAAGAATCCTGGTAATCCATTAATCCAAAAAATCCCTTCAGACAATTACCCGAACACCCACTTCACCAGCGTAAGGGATGCAATCCAGATAATAATGATGGAGAAAATATTAAGCAGAACCCCCGCACGCATCATGTCTTTGATCCTGATATAACCGCTCGAAAAAACAATGGCATTAGGCGGTGTTGCAATCGGAAACATGAAACCAATACTCGCACTGAGTGTCACCGGAAGGGCTAACATAATCGGATTGATGTTCAACCCTTGAGCAATTCCAAAAATTACGGGAACAAAGATATTCACCAGTGCCACATTGCTCATCATTTCTGATAGTGCTACACTGATGATTATCAAAATCAACATGAACCAAATATTGTAATCAGTTTGGGAGACAATCCATTGTCCGATCGATTGGATGATACCCGTCTTATTTAATCCCTCCGCAAGGCATAATCCACCTCCAAAAAGAATCAAAATTCCCCACGCCATGTTTTTGGTATCGCGCCATTCTAACAGGAAAGTTAGATTTTTCACACTGGTAGGAACGATAAACATGAGCAAACCACCGGCCATTGCAATGTTGGTATCATTTAACATATCGGATCCAACCCAATAGTTGATGGCTTCCTGGAAAATCCAGAAAAAGGAAGTGGTCAGAAAAATTATCATGACAAACTTCTCTTCCTTCCTCAACGAACCAATCTCTTTCAGTTTGCTGGAGATCAACTCATCGGAACCTTTGATTTTGTCAAGCTTGTTCGGAAACAAAATTCGGGTTACGATAAAATAATTACCGGCCAACAAGGCAAGCATCACAGGGACACCCATCAGCATCCAGTCACCAAACGAAATTTTTTGACCGTTGAATGTATTTAGTAGTCCAACAAAAACAACATTTGGGGGCGTTCCAATAATTGTCGCTAAACCTCCCAGGGTTGAAGCGTATCCAACCACGAGCATAAGTCCTAATGCGAAATTCCGTTCAGGTGAATGTTCACCTTCTTTAATTTCTGTTGTATCAGGAATGATGAGCTTAACAACCGAAAGTGCAATGGGCAGCATCATCATGGCGGTGGCAGTATTGCTGATCCACATACTGATGAATGCAGTGGAAATCGTAAATCCTAAAATAATTCCGTTGCCGGATGTTCCTGTTAATCGGATAATGTTTAATGCAATCCTTTCATGCAAACGATGCTTCTCCAATGCTAACGCAATGAAGAAACCTCCCATAAATAAAAAGATGATTGGGTTGGCATAAGGTGCTGCAGCCTGATTCATCGGCATCACACCGAGCAACGGAAACATAATGAGCGGAATAAGTGCGGTTACCGGGAAGGGAGCGGACTCAGTAACCCACCAGGAAATCATCCAGGCAGCAACAGCAATTACTTTATAGGCATTTGGTGAAATAAAACCCGATGGAACCAACAGGTATAAAATAAGAAAAAGAACAGGCCCCAGAAAAAACCCTATACGCTTCGTTAACATGCCGACTTGAAATTAAAAAAATAAGGCTCGTGATGTGAATCAGAGCCTATATAAGAATTTATATGATTGATCTTTCAGGATTTTGGATTCGCAGGTTTCACTACGATTACGCGTCCATCGAGTTCGGTTTCGTTCAGGGCGGCAATCGCGCGATTTCCTTCTTCATCATTGGGCATTTCCACAAACCCGAAACCTTTCGATCGACCTGTATCGCGATCCGTTACAACTTTAGCAGATGAGACTTGGCCAAACTGACTGAATGCTCTTTCAAGATCTTCTTTACGTGTTTTGAAATTTAACTTAGCAACAAAAATGTTCATAAAAGCGAATTAGGTAAAACAAGAGGTAGTAGGGCTTATTTTCGACCCTTAACAAATATAATAATTAAGAAATATCCCTAAAAGCCTTGAAAGGGCTTTATTCAAGCGCCTTCACACCCGGTAATACCTTACCCTCAAAATATTCCAGCAAGGCCCCGCCTCCGGTAGACACATAACTTACCTTATCCTCTACACCAAATTTGGCGACTGCAGCAGCAGAATCGCCTCCGCCAATGAGAGAAAATGCGCCCTTCGATGTGGCACGCACCACTGCTTCTGCAACAGCCCTGGTACCACCTTCAAACTTGGACATTTCAAAAACGCCCATGGGACCGTTCCATAAAATGGTCCTGGAGCCCTCAATCACTTTTGAAAATACCTGGCTTGCCTGCGGGCCGATATCTAAGCCCATCCACCCGTCTTTAATAGCGTTGTTGTTAGCAGTTTCGGTGTTAGCAGCATTATCAAATTTATCGGCAATGATTGAATCGATGGGAAGATGGAGTTCAACGTTTTTCGCTTTAGCTTTTTGGATTAACTCTTTAGCGAGGTCTAGCTTATCCTCCTCTACCAGCGACTTGCCAATGTTTCCACCTAATGCTTTGAAAAATGTATAAGCCATCCCTCCACCAATAATTAGGTGATTCACGGTATCCAACATTTTTTCGATGATCAAAATCTTATCAGAAATTTTTGCACCACCCATGATTGCGGTAAATGGTTTTTCGGCATTCTCGAGAACCTTCTTTGCATTATCAAGCTCAGCTGCCATTACAAACCCTGCACATTTGGCCTTAAAAAACTGGGCAACAATTGTGGTAGAGGCGTGTGCACGGTGTGCTGTTCCAAAAGCATCGTTTACATAAATATCGCCATGTTTGGATAGTTTCTCTGCAAACTTTAAGTCCCCTTTTTCCTCTTCTTTATAGAAGCGGAGGTTTTCTAAAATCAATACTTCACCGGGTTTCAAAGCAGCAGACAATTTGTAAGCCTCATCACCAACACAATCCCCTGCAAATTTTACCGACTTGCCCAGCAACTCTTCTGTTTTTTTGATGGTATGCTTTAATGAATACTTTTCTTCCGGACCTTCTTTCGGCCGGCCCAGGTGAGACATTAACACGCAGCTTCCACCATCCTTTAAGATTTTCTTAATGGTCGGAATGGTTGAGCGAATGCGATTATCATCTGTTACCTGAAAGCTTTTATTGAGTGGAACGTTGAAGTCAACACGGATTAATGCGCGCTTACCATTGAAGTTAATGTCATTGATTGTTTTCATTTCACTAAAAAGATTTATTGAATTGCACTTAAGTTCTATTCCAAAAGTATTTATCAAGAATTTGGAGGGTTTTGGTAAGATCGAATGGCTTTACGAAGTGTTCGTTAAAACCAGCATCCAGAATTTCAGTCGTATGCTCTTTTGATGAAAAACTGGTAACGGCAAAAATCGGGATACCGTTATTGGAAGTCTCTGCCATATCCCGAATCCAGCGGGTTGCGTCTAATCCATCCTGACCAGGCATGGAGATATCCATCAGGATAAAATCGAATTTGGATTTTTTTAAACTCAGGATTGCTTCCGTTCCGTCAGACACGGCCTGTGACTTAATGCCTACAGTCTCGAGTTCTTTCGTCATGACTAACCTTAAGACGGGGTCATCATCAACAATGAGTGCGGTAAGCTTGCTGTAATCCTTGGTCATTGAGTGAAGTTAAGATTTTAAAAAATATGAATGGTTATTTAATCCCCAAAACTAATACCAAGCCCTTTAGCAGCCTGAACAAAGTATGAATTCTTTTTCACGGTATTATACTCGCGGGTTGCTTCTTCAAAGGATACATATGAAATAGTATTGTTTCTGTAAGCCACCATCTTTCCAAATTCTCCGTGGATGGCAAGTTCCATGGCTTTTACCCCAAAGAGAGATGCCAATATCCTGTCGAAAGCAGTGGGGGTACCGCCTCGCTGAATATGCCCCAACACCGTCTCGCGGATTTCAGCCTTGCATCCGGCATCCTTCAATTGTCTGGAGAGTTGGTAAGCTACGCCCCCTAGCCGAACATGTTCAGAACCTTTTTCACCGGCTGATGCAGTGATGTTTCCTTCTTTTGGTTTGGCTCCTTCAGCAACTACAATGTTCACAAAGCCGCGACCGTTTTTATAGCGCGATTCAATTTTCTTTACAAGCTTGTTGATATCGTACGGAATTTCGGGAATAA
>DASTYM010000043.1:0-4397 GCA_035764995.1 Cyclobacteriaceae bacterium
CGGGAATAAGACAAACCTCTGCACCGCCTGCAATCGCAGTATGCAAAGCAATCCATCCTGCATCGCGGCCCATTACTTCCATAATCATTACCCGATGATGACTCTCTGCTGTTGTCACGAGTTTATCAAATCCATCGGTCGCGATCTGAACGGCAGTTTGAAAACCGAAGGTCATGTCCGTTGCAGAGAGATCGTTATCAATGGTTTTAGGGACGCCAATAATGGGAACACCTTTATCAAATAAAACTTTAGAGATTTTTTGAGAGCCATCGCCACCAATGTTGATGACAGCGTCAAATCCTTTTAATTTTTTCGCTAACTCATCCGTGCGATCAATGAAAGTGACCGTCCCATTTTTTTGAGTAACAGGAAATTTCAGCGGATTGGATTTGTTGGTGGTTTTTAAAATTGTTCCGCCTTTGATATGAATTCCGGAAGTGCGCCTCCGGGTGAGCTTAATAATTTCCTGGGGTTCATTGAATACGCCATTGAAGGCTTCGATACTACCATACACCTCCCATGTTTTTTCTTTGCGCGCCCGTTTGGCTACGCCCCGAATAACTGCATTGAGACCCGGGCAGTCACCGCCACCGGTTAATACAAGTACTTTTTTTAGAGCTGTCATTATTTGTAGAGAGTTTTAGTTCTGATTATAAAACGGCCGCCCGCTGTAATCGATCATTGATGGCGCGGCCTAAACCTGTGTTTGGAACAGGCTCCGCCAGGATTACATCTACGGGCATTTTATCAAATGAACGAAGGGCTTCAAAAATATTTTGAGCGGCTTCTTCTAAATTTCCAGAAGGAGAGAGTATATACTGAAAAGGTGAATTAAAATCTTTCTGAAAAGTAAGAATACCTGATTCATGCGCAGGATAGGACTGCAATAACTCCTCAATGGCACCCAGGAATACTTTCTTCCTTGGTGCATAGTGGCTTTTCAATTGGCCGGGTGCTTTTGGATTAGACATTGAGTGTGTCATTGACTTCACTTTCCCAATCGTACTTTCAATTTTTTCTAAACTTAATCCACCCAAGCGATACACAACAGGAGTGTCGTCTTCAAATCCAACAATGGTTGACTCAATTCCCACTGAACAAGAACCACCATCCAAGATGTATTGAATTTTTCCCCCCAATTGTTCTTCCACATGTTCTGGCTTTGTTGGACTAACGTATCCAAAAGGGTTAGCGCTTGGTGCAGCTAATGGAAAAGAAAGTTTTCGCAGCAGTTGTTGTGTTAAAGAGTGATCAGGGCAACGAATACCGACCGTATCCAAACCTGCTGTAACAAGGTCGGGTATGATTTTCTTTTTCTTAAGGACGAGTGTTAATGGCCCCGGCCAAAATTCATCGGCAAGTTGTTGAGCTTGTTCAGGGATGTCGGTAACGAAATCTTTTGCTTGTATTAAATCGGCAACGTGAACAATCAACGGGTCAAATTCGGGCCTGTCTTTTACCTTAAAAATTTTTGTAACAGCATTTTTGTTGAGCGCATTGCCGGCCAATCCGTAAACTGTTTCAGTAGGGATTGCTACTAACTCATTCTGCATCAGCAGCTGGGACGCCTTTTCTATGTTAATACCGATTTCGGCCATGAAATCACTTGATTGTAGTGGTGTTGCTATTATCTTTGAAAAGTAAATGAAATCACTATGAATAACAAAATGCGCTCATTTTTGAAAGTGGTAGCTGTACTTCTTGTATTGCTGGCGGTGCTCATGGAATTGAACGTAGTCTATATTCCTGCATTGGCTGGAATAAAATTCTGGATGGTAGTGATTGCTTTCGGTTTACTGCTGATCAGCGCCTAGCGTTTTCCGGACCATCCGCAGGATCGATGAATTCTGATTAGTGATGTCTGGAACTTCTTTCAGGGTCACCCATTTTAAATCGTGGGATTCATTACTGATTTTTAATTCTTCCCGGAGGGATGCAACAAATGCAAACCTAACATCGTAGTGCAGATGTTCGGGAAAATCTTTTCGGGCAGGGATGGGGTGAATATCCAAATCAAAAATACCCGGAACGAGTAGTGATAGATTTGTCAGGCCGGTTTCTTCCTCAACTTCACGGGTAGCAACGTTTAGAATATTCTCATCGCCATCGGCATGACCGCCCGGCTGAAGCCACCTATCGAGTTTCGCGTGATGAACTAAAAGCGCATGCGACTTCTCTTCGTCAACAATCCACGCAGAAGCAGTAATGTGTCCGGGAAGATGATCGCGATAAAAAGCGCGTTCTTGATTCAGTAATTCCAAAAAACGTTGAACAAATTTCTCTTCTTCTACAAACGGGGTAGAGTAGGCCCTGAGATTCGCATTCAATTGTCTTCGATGAACGCTCACTTGGTTAGGTGATATGATTGTTGAATCCATCGAATTACAGAACCCGAAATATCGTTAGGTTTTTCCAGGCGCGCAATGTGAATGAACCTATGTTTGGAGGTTTGTGCCGACTGAAAAATTGGAAACTCGTTTAGTTTCTTATCAAGAAAAAAGAAAATATCCAGATAGGTTCTACAAGGCCTAATTCTCATAAACGTGGCATTTTTTTTTAACATGATGTAACCATTGATAGGACTAACCGAATAAGGTCCCAGTTTTTTAACAGCCTGCATGATTCGGTCGTGGATTTTTAAGATGACCCCAGGTCGATCCTTCAGTTGCAGCCGAACCGTAGTTCTCTCACATCGATGTCGCTGATTAGTGTTTTTAAAACTTCGCCCGCATTTCGAGCAAGTCCACATATTACTGAATGATGACTGTGACCTTATTGATTTTATTGGCTTCCAGTTTACCGGTTTGCTCTCCGCCACCGGAATTATCCTTGTCATCCTTACGGGCAATCACGTAATAGGAGGTAGCCTTCAGTTCTTTAAACTTGATGATTCCTTTTTTATCAGTAACACCTTCAGCCGCTACGTTTTTCTCGTCTTTATAATCTGCCTCTGTTTCAAAAAGCTGCACTTTGACACCTTCTTCAATGTTTCCCAATTCATTGCGTACGGTCATGGTCAGTTGCGTTTTAATAAGTTGAAAACTCATTAAAGCCATCATAAAGATGGAGGCAAACAGAACTTTGGTAATGGGTTTCATAGGCTATGTGTTTTAATGTTTAGCGTTGATAGCACCAAATCTGGTGCCACAACTGTTATTTAAATTCCTTCGCAAGATGTTTTGCATAATTAACATTCCAGTCATCCAGTCGGGTGAAATGTGTCTTCATTCGCTGAACAAATCCATCATAATTACGATTTTCCTTGGGTGACCAAACAACTTCTGCCAAAGCACAAGCGCGCGGGTAAACCATGTATTCAACGTGATCGGAAGTTTTCATGTATTCAGTCCACACGTTCCCTTGAGCGCCTAAAATATATTTTGTCTCATCAGCAGTAAGTTGTGGAGGAAGTGGTTCGTAAGAATATACCTCCTTCACCGTTGTAAGACCACCGATGGCAAGTGGTTCAGTCTTGGCGGTATCCTGATAGTGATCGAAGTAGCACCAGTTACCCGGTGTCATCATCACATCATGATGTTGTTTCGCTGCGGCAATACCGCCTTCCTCTCCGCGCCAGCTCATCACTGTTGCATTCGGTGCCAGGCCACCTTCGAGTATTTCATCCCAGCCTATAATTTTTTTGCCTTTGCTATTAACATACTTTTCAACGCGCTGAATGAAATAGCTTTGAAGCTCGTGTTCATCTTTCAATCCCTCTGCTTTTATACGCTTCTGACAAAGCGGACATTTTTTCCAGGCTGTCTTCGGACATTCGTCTCCGCCAATGTGAATGTATTCGCCCGGGAATAGTTCAACTACTTCATCGATTACACCCTCAATGAATTTGAAAGTTTCTTCTTTTCCCGCACAGTACACATCTTCGAATACTCCCCATTTGGTTGCGGCTTCGTACGGGCCGCCTGTGCAACCTAAATTTGGATAAGCAGAAAGTGCGGCTTGTGAGTGACCCGGTAATTCAATTTCAGGAACAATCGTCACATAACGTTCTGCTGCGTATTTAACAACTTCTTTTATTTCTTCCTGAGAATAGAAACCTCCGTACCGGATATCATCGTATTTTTTATCCTTATTCTGCGATCCGCCATGTCCAATCAATGTTTGTTTGCGGAAAGCAGCAACCTCCTGAAGTTTTGGATATTGTTTGATTTCAATTCTCCAACCTTGATCTTCTGTGAGATGCCAGTGAAAGCGATTGAATTTATGCCTCGCCATCAAGTCAATATATTTTTTAATGAATTCTTTGGGAAACATGTGCCGGCCAACATCCAGGTGAAGTCCGCGGTAGGAGAAGCGGGGTTGATCAGCGATTTCTACAAATGGAACTTGCTTTCCATCGACAGATATTAATTGGATGAGTGATTGAACTCCATAAAATA
>DASTYM010000044.1:0-2464 GCA_035764995.1 Cyclobacteriaceae bacterium
GTTCGGATTGATGAAAAGCGATTACGACATCATCTTTTGCAGAAATGTCCTTATTTATTTTGACAAGTCAACACAAGAGCGGGTGATTCATAAATTTTGTAGTCACCTGAAACCAGGAGGACTTCTTTTTCTGGGGCATAGCGAATCTATTATTGGTATGAATCTTCCACTGAAACAAATCAGGCCAACGGTCTACAGATTTGAAGGATGATCGAACTAAAAAAATATACCGTATTTCCGGGTCAGTACATGATCACATCCGTTCCAGCGTTGGTAATCACGGTGTTGGGATCTTGTGTTTCAGTTTGCCTGTGGGATAGAACTGCAGGTATTGGCGGGATGAATCATTATTTATTGCCAGGCATAGAAGATGATGAGCCGGGAAACATGAATCGCGGAATTACTTCCATTCAAATGTTAGTGAAGGCAATGCTCAATAGAGGTGCAACCATTGAAAACATGGAAGCGAAGGTGTTTGGCGGCTGTAACTCCTTATACAAAGAGGATAATTTGTTTAGAGTGGGGGAGCGTAATGCAGCTGTTGCCCTGGAGATTTTAAAAGTGTTTAATATTCGGGTGAGTGCAAAGCATGTGGGTGGGAGTTACGGAAGGAAAATAATTTTTGACACAGGCACGGGCAAAGTAAAAATGAAATTGTTAACTGAAACTGCAGCTGAAATAAATGAAAGAATCCATAAAGGTTTTGGTTATTGATGACTCTGCCCTCGTGCGGCAGACGCTCTCGGAAATTATCAACTCTGATCCGCAACTGGAAGTAGTTGGGGTAGCCGCAGATCCATTCTTTGCGGCTCAAAAAATCAAAACATTTATTCCGGATGTAATCACACTTGATGTCGAGATGCCACGCATGGATGGTTTGACATTTTTGAAAACGCTGATGTCACAATATCCAATTCCGGTTGTTATCATTTCAAGCTTGACCCAATCAGGAAGCAATCTTGCTTTGCGGGCGCTGGAATATGGTGCGGTCGAAATTGTTGCAAAATCTGAAATCAGAAATACAAAAGAGCATCTCGAAGAATCAAAAATCAGAATTACGGATGCGATCAAAGCTGCCTACATGGTGCCCGTGACCCGAAAGGCGATTCCAAAACCAGCAGCTCCCGAGTCGGTAAAAGCAACGAAGAGTTCAAAATCTTCGATCTATAAGACTACAGACAAGGTTATTGCAATTGGAGCCTCTACAGGAGGAACAGAAGCAATTCGGTTTATCCTCAAAAATATTCGTCCTGATTTACCGGGAATTTTGATTACCCAACACATGCCGGCTGGCTTTACAAAATCTTTCGCAGATCAATTAAATAGAGAGTGCGAGGTGACAGTCAAGGAAGCATCCGATGGGGAACGTGTGATGCGCGGTCACGCTTATATTGCACCGGGTGGAAGGCACATGGAATTGTATCGAAGCG
The DNA here is from genome assembly GCA_035764995.1 of Cyclobacteriaceae bacterium. GTDB lineage: Bacteria > Bacteroidota > Bacteroidia > Cytophagales > Cyclobacteriaceae > UBA2336. Next base: position 1,431 of record DASTYM010000044.1, read on the forward strand.
GTGCCAAGTATTTTATAAAAATTCGTGATGGTGAGTTGGTGAATCGGCATAAACCGTCTGTTGACATGCTGTTTAATTCTGTGGCACATCATGCCGGACAAAATGCCTTAGGGTTAATTATGACAGGCATGGGTCGCGATGGTGCTGCCGGATTGCTCTCCATGAAAGAAGCAGGTGCTCACACTGTAGCCCAGGATGAGGCAAGCTCAGTTGTCTTCGGTATGCCGAAAGAAGCAATTAAACTCAATGCGGCCAACCAAATATTGGGGCTTAGGGAAATGCCAGCAAGGTTGACGGCTTATTTTTGATCATTGATAAAGAGAAAGCTTTTCGAACCTCTGCGTGTCTTTCCTTTGCGAACTTTGCGGTAAAATCCTAATAGCTTCGGGATCAACCGCAAAGTATTACGCAGAGGATTTTAATTTGATTTTTTCGCTTTGTCTTTTCTGCGATTTGCCCGCTTATGGGCCCGCTTTTGGTTCTGATCAAGCTTGTCTAACCGATCATCCTTTCTCCCTTTTCCCTCCCGATTGTCAACTTTCGCCTGCTGTTTTTCATTTGCCTGGACTCGTTTTTCTGAATTCTCTTCGCGTTTAGCCTGTTCAGTTTGCGCAAAGACCGCACTTGCTGAAAACAATACCCCAAAAATGATGGCTACTAGTCTCATACGTTTCTTTTCTTTGAATTTAGGCATTCGAAGAGAGAAAAAGTTTAGTCGGGCTTTTTATTTTTCCTCGGAACCGGGTCATATCCGCTGGTTCCCCACGGATGGCAGCGACCAATCCGTTTTGTACCAAGCCAGATTCCTTTGATTACACCCCATTCCTGAATGGCTTCGATGGTGTACTGGGAGCAGGAAGGTGTATGTCTGCAATGCGCACCCAGCATGGGAGAAAGGCTGAGTTGATAGAAGCGGATGGGTAGTATGAAGAGTTTTTTGAGCATGTTACGGGTTCCCAGTCACCGGTCACCGGTCACCGGTAACTGGAAACTGGTAACAATTTTATTCTATCGTATAGTTCATCTCGCCATCT
>DASTYM010000045.1:0-2445 GCA_035764995.1 Cyclobacteriaceae bacterium
AACCCTTTAGTTATAGAGGATGTATGGAAACTAACCGGTGAATCATCGTTAATACCGACTGAGAAACTGGAGATACGCCTAAACAACCTCTCTTTACCAGAATATTCATTAAAAGTAGCCGTACCGGGTGCATTAGCTTGGAAAGACGGTATTCGTGACTCAGAGGTAGTCTGGATGCCAGCCAGTGAAGGAAATTGGCACATATCCAAACATCCGCATCAGGTGTCCAAGCTGCTTAATAGGCCAGATATTACAGCAAATTGCGTAGATAGAAACGGGTATGTCAAGCGTCCGGGATTGATTGATGTCTTTGCCGGGGGTTGTGACCCTTATGACACCAAATCAGATGGAGAAGCTAAAGATTTATCATTGGGCGGCATTTCGGTTAGGCTTAAATTCTTTCCGCAAGTGGATGGCCAAAAATTTGAATTCGATGAAGCAGTCCAAGACTTTGTGCCTTCAAACGGCGGGGAAAGTTGGGAAACAGACCAGTATGTATGTGACTACGTCCACCGGCATGATAACCCAGAGGATTTTTACGAGGACCTTATCAAGACCTGTGTCTACTATGGTTGTTACATACTTACCGAGCGACAAAAACAAGCAGCCTTAGTAACGTATTTCACGCACCGAGGCTACTTGGGTTATTTGATGGAGCGACCACAGGAAACATCTCCCATTAACCGTATCGACCATCAGTATGGAATGCCATCAACACCTGAGACTATCGCAATGTACGATGGTTTAATGATGGCCGAAGCAGTTCGTAAAGCTAATACCATTAACCACCCACGAATTTTGATGCAAGCCATACAGGTAACCAGTCAGACACGTACAAAAATGGACTTATATGTAGCTTGCGGCTTTTCGCAAGTGGCTTGTAAAAGTATTGTTGTAAAGACCACAGAAGAAGAGAAACTGGCGGGTGGGCTGTTTTTTGAGGAAAGAGTGGTTTAATTTTTTATTTTTACTAAAATATTTAGTATATAGATGGCATCTCTGACGCAGTATCAAAAGGGTGATTACAATTACCCAAGCGATCACACCAACCCGGACTTAAAAGAGGAAAAGACGTTTATCAGGCAGTATGCTGAGGCGTTCTATGCTGATTTTGCGCAGAACCGGTGCTTAATACCCTATTTTCTGAATAAAAGCAGCTTCATTGCAGAGGCCAGAGCGTACTCTACCGGTACACAATCAGAAGATAAAATCAAAGACCATCTATGTAAAAAGAACTCTAATGGCCAGTACGTGACCAAGATGAACATCTCTTGGCGAAACGTGGACATCATGTCCAATGTGTTCGACACAATACGGGCTATTAATCAAGGCGTTAGCTTTGATACCTCGGTGAGCTGCATCGACCCGGAAACTGTACAGGTTAAAATGGCTGAACAGGAGTTTATGAAATTCTTTATAGACAAGTCTACTCAAGAGTTTCTGGCTCAGGTACAATTCCAGCCCAAAATGCCTATCCACCCGGACGAAATTGGTATAAAAACCAAAAGAGATGCAGAATTGTTTTTTCAAGCCGGTGGCATGATGCTACTGGAAGAGATTGCGGCAGTTGCCTGTACAGATAAAGCCAAACTGGTAAGTCAATTCCAAGTCATTCAAGACAAATGGAACGATGATTTGATTCAGATCGGCTTTACAGGAGCTAAAAATGAGATTAACAAGGTATCAGGAGATGCCTATCCAAGATACGTAGAACCGGCGTTAGCCGCTATTCCGTGGTCTAAGTTCCGGGATTTCCGGGATATTACACGTGCCGGTGAACTACGCTTTATGACTATTGGTGAGATCGCTAAAGAGGCCCCACATCTATCTGAGGCAGATTTAGAACGATTGTCCACTGAATTTGCAGATATTGGCACTGAATATGAAATGTGGGCCCATGCAGGCGGTATTGTACCGACACCAGCTATGTCCTCAGCAGGGCGAGGCGCAGGAGCTGGAACACCACGAGAATTCCTAAAGGTTCCAGTATTCGACTTCCAATTCCTATCAGTAAACACCTATAAACATATAGAAAACACCCGTTCTTCCGGAAAATTTTTTACGAAAGAGGTCGGCTACGGCCACGACTTGAGCAAGGATGAGAAGAAGAAGGGTGATTCGATGTACCACGAGCAGCGTGTATGTAAATATTTCGGCAAGTGGATAGTTGGAACAGATATGTTTATCGACTGCGGTAAATCTAAGAACCAGAACTATATCGATAAGGGCCTTGGAATGGTGCCGTCATTGGACTACTTCTTCGTACAAACCGGTAATAAGTCGGTGGTAGCTCGTTGTATTGAGCACATCGACATGATTAACCTGTTGGATAAGAAGATGCAGAACGCTCTGATCTCACTTCCACCAGCCCCTCGTATGATGATTAAGAAGCAGGTATTGGAGAATGTGGTGCTTAACGGCAAGGTGCAGACTCAAGACGACTTC
>DASTYM010000046.1:0-2538 GCA_035764995.1 Cyclobacteriaceae bacterium
TTTGTTTTCTTCAGTTTTTCCCAGGCCTCATTTGACAGAACCCCTCTAAAGCAAAGATTATTCTGACCGGTGTCTGGAGATGAGTGCATCCTGGCGCTCGCCCGATAACTGCTGCAATAACTGGGGTTACACAAAAAAGAACCTCCACGCTGCACGCGTTGAATGGCATATGGATTTTGTGGATCATAGCTTACGGCAGCCCCTACAGGATTGGTTACCAATCCCTTTTCTTCACACTCAGCATAATATTGTACGTTGTATAAATCTGCTGTCCACTCCCATACATTTCCACCCATGTCGTAGAGTCCATAGCCATTGGGTTTAAAAGATTTCACCGGAGCACTTTCTTCAAATCCATCTTCTTTGGTATTGTACTCGGGGAATTTTCCGTTCCAGGTATTAGCACACATCGTAATGTTATGATCATCACCCCACGGAAACATGGCCCCAACTTTTCCACCACGGGCGGCAAACTCCCATTCTGCTTCGGTGGGCAATCTTTTCCCTGCCCAGTTTAAATAAGCTACTGCATCGTCCCACGAAATCTGTACAACCGGATATGTTTCTTTTCCATCAATCGAACTCGTTGGTCCTTGCGGGTTTTTCCAGCTTGCTGCTGGGACCCATTCCCACCATTGTGTCCAATCGTTGAGGTTATCAGTTTTTGCCGGTGTAAATACCATGCAGGCAGCTACGAGAAGTGTATCATGTGGCTTGGGAGTACCCGGTGGAACTTGTTTTTGCAACTCGTCCCACTCCGGTCTTTTTTCTCCGGTAGTAACGTAGCCCGTTGCATCTACAAATTTCCTAAAATCAGCATTCGTGATTTCAGTTTCATCCATCCAGAAACCATCTACTTTAACGTCATGTGCCGGATATTCGTCTGGCCTTGCTTCCTGATCTCCATCCAATCCTCCCATCATGAACTCGCCACCAGGAACCCAGACCATCCCGGGTGGGCCATCCTGAGGAGCTACCACGGAAACCGAATTCTTTTTTTGCTCCAGGCAACCAAATAGCAGCAGACTGGTTGAAATAAAAAGAAGTATTTTCGGGGAGAAAATGCGCATAGTTGTAAAGTAAATAAAAGGCGCTGACTTATTTATGAAAAAATCCCTATCGGGCATCATGCTGATTTTGATGGTAGCCATCCAGATAGCTGAAGCACAAATTGACCCTACTCAAGAGCCGTTGTATGTAGACCCTACGGATTTGCGTATGGTGCTTCGAAAGAAAAGCTCTGAAGAAGATCAAGAATCAGCATTACCGGAAAAGGGAAAACTGATGCTATTTGTTGTTCCGGCAATCGGATCAAATCCGTCACTCGGAGCTTTTTATGGAGTGGGAGGAACCGCAGCTATTTTTTTAGGTGAACCGGCAACCACGAGCATTTCAAGCATGAGCGGTTCAGTTTTATTTACCACCAAGAATCAGTTTGTTGCCACGGTAAAAGGAACAATCATGACTCCCGATAATGATTGGGAAATGCTGGCTGATTTTAAATACAGTTTTTTTTCGGAAAATACTTACGGTCTTGGAAGTGATTATAGTCAGCCGATTAATGAAAGCTGGAATTGGGGCGGGGTACAAACGAGCGGTATTGGGGGCGCTCAACCATTAACATTCAATCAACTTAAAATTTATTACACAGCACTGAAGTCGGTTGCGAAATTTGTGTATGTCGGAGTCGGTTATCATCTCGATTACCATTATAAAATCAAGGATGAAATTCTCGATCTCGATGCGACCGAACCTGTTATCACAAGCCATTACGCCTATAACAAAAGATATGGTTTTGATTCTGCTAATTATGCTACTTCTGGAACAAGTTTGAACATTGTCTACGACAGTCGTGATCATACGGTAAATCCGTACAAAGGAGCGTTCCTCCAGGCATCCTTCCGGACCAATTCACAATTTTTGGGAAGCCAGCAAAATTCAAAACAACTTTACCTGGAAGCCCGATGGTATAAAAGTTTATCGAAACAGAAACCTCGTCACCTCATCAGTTTCTGGGGGATCGGGCAATTGATAACTTCGGGCCATGTGCCTTACTTGCACTTGCCGGCCAATGCCTATGACATGCGGAATAGAATCGGAAGGGGTTATGTTGCGGGAAGATTTCGTGGACCATCATGGGTTACTGCAGAAACAGAATATCGATTTCCAATCACCAAAAATGGGTTATTCGGAGGTGTAGTTTTTGCAAGCGCTACCACAACATCGCGTGACGCGATTACTATAGGTTCAGAGACGATGCCAAAACTTAACCTGTTTGAAGCCGTTCGTCCGGCAGGAGGTTTCGGAGCCAGAATTATGTTGAACAGAACAGGCAGGCTCAATCTCGCAATGGACATGGCTTTTGGCCAGCACGGAGCAAAAGGCTTTTATTTTGCAGTTGGCGAAACCTTTTAAATGTAAATGTGATTTTTTTAATGTGATCAACTCTGTATATTCATAATTGAATTTTGAACAGATAACCCCATTTAAATATGAAAAGATTAGTACTCCTTATTTTAGTTTGTACGTTGGCAGCGT
>DASTYM010000047.1:0-2290 GCA_035764995.1 Cyclobacteriaceae bacterium
GAATAAGCAAACCTGTTTTTTTATTCATGTTTTACTTTTTGAAATAACGTTCAGCATATTCTAAAAACACCGGCCAGTTGGGCCCTGTTGTATGTCCGCCACTGTGTTGGCGAAAAGCGACTTCACCTACTGTCAATGCGGTTTCGATTGGAGGAAACTCAACTGTACCTAAATCTTTTTTACCAAGTAGTTTATACACAGGCCCGGCAAATACACCACCAAGAAACATTCCTTTAGCATCCACCCACTGGCTTCAACGGTGGGCGAACCAGAACTTATGAATACAGGACGTGGGGCACAGAGTGCAATCAGCTCGTGTGCATCTACAGGCAGATCATTCGCAGTGAGCGGCCCGGCATACTTGATAAAATTTCCGGCAAACCAATGGTATTCGCCTGACGAGGCAAGATTTTCGACCTGCTCGCCAAGATTCCTCCTTAAAATTTTTGTTCCACCCGCACCAGACGAACCAATAAAACCAATAGCGATGCGGGGTTCATAAGCCATTGCTACGATGGCTGCCTTTCCATAACGTGATAAACCTTCAATGCCAATTCGCTTTGCATCAACTGACTTATCCGATTCAAAATAATCAATGGCGCGGCTTGCTCCCCACGCCCATGCACGCAATGTTCCCCAATCATCAGGTTTGCGCGACTGACCTTTGTTTACCAAACCGATAATGCCTTGCGTTAGTCCGGCACCGTTATCAGCCTGAAAACTTGTTGGTGCGATGATGGCGTAGCCCCAGCCTTTTTCCAACACCAGCTCTTGCCATTTTTTTTGTGGAGCAGAGGCGGGAGCACCCGGGAAGTTTCGCGGAAATATGAAACCGAATTCCAGCATGACAGGAACAGCCGACAATGCATTTTTGGGAGTTACCAATAAGAGCTGGATGTTCACTTCAAGCTGTTGATGCTCCTTGTTATCCACCCGGCCAGTGAGAAACTTCGCGATGGCAGGTACAGTACCAATCAGTGTGTCTACTGCTTTTGAAACACTCCAGTTTACGCCAGGGATATTTTTCGGCAGGCGGCCGTAAATTTCTTTGTCAAAGTCTTCAACGATTTCCGGGTAGCGTTTTTTCCACCAGGTGTTTGCGTCAGCTACTTTTTTTCCGTTTTTTAACACCAGCGGATCGGGGAGGGTTGTGTACATTGTGGCTTTGGATTCATCTGTATTCGCAGCATTCGGTGCTGATGGATTTCCCGATGGTCCAGGTCGGAGAGAAGTAATCCCCAACAACTCCATCATTTGTTTATGATCCTGTGCCGAAATTTTTCTAATGCTGTCAATTGCTTGTTGTGATGGTTGCGCGAAACTCCATCCGGAAACGAGTAATAAAACAAAAAGTGAATAAGGTTTCATACAAATAATTGCAGCAACAATACCCCGATTAACCCCAATATTGACATCAATGTTTCCATCACTGTCCAGGAAAGGAATGTTTGTTTCAATGACAGGTTGAAGAATTCTTTAAACATCCAGAAGCCCGTATCATTGATATGTGAACCGAAAATACTTCCGGCACCGACAGAAAGTACAAGCAATTCTTTTGAAACAACTCCTGACGCGGCAAGCGGTGCAACAATTCCAGCAGCGGTTAATCCCGCAACTGTAGCTGAACCGATGGTGACACGAAGCAGCGCAGTGATAATCCATCCAAACAATAGGGGATTGATGGTCCACTGACTGCTGAATGAAGTGATATAGTTGGCTGTTCCACTATCGGTTAATACTTGTTTCAATACTCCTCCGGCAGTAATAATTAACAGGATCAACGCAATCCCCGAAATGCCTTGACCCAGCCAGACCATCGTTGTCTGCATCGTTTCACCTTTTTTTAATCCGAAGAAATAGATTGCAAACATGACTGAAATCAAGAGTGCTATATTGGGATCACCGATAAACAGGACAGCAGTTCTTACGTTGTTGCCATCTGGGAGAAAATTCCTGGCGAACACGGCAAGTGTAATGAGAATAACAGGAGTTAATGCAATCAGGAAGCTGGAAAGTACGGACGGCAACGTTGAGATTTGAGAGGGCTGTGCAACAGGAGCGTTAACCGAACCCGATGAAACATTTTTTACCATTCGCCCCAGAACAGGCCCTGCGAGAATCGCAGTTGGGATAACAATGATGAAACCATAAACCAATGTCAGCCCAAGATCGGCACCAAATGCATTTACCAATACAACCGGACCAGGGTGTGGCGGTAAAAAACAATGTGTAGCAGATAATGAAGCAGCAGTTGGAATGGCAATGTAGAGCAATGGAAGATTTGCCTTGC
>DASTYM010000048.1:0-12540 GCA_035764995.1 Cyclobacteriaceae bacterium
TGATGTTATTGGCAAACGTTCCTTTCAATTGAAGAGGCTGCCGCTTTTTGTCATAATAGTAATATCCTGTAAGCGCGTTGGTATTCATGTCAACCGTGAGCGCCATACTGATCGGATACTTACCATCGATGAGCCCGAACAGGTACATAGTATACGGAATGGCGGACCAAAGCTTTTGGTTGTATTGCAGTTTGGAGACTCCTTTTAACTTGGAGTAATTATCTGTCATCAGTGCCTTCTGCGCATACGGTGCGAGGTAACGCTTAACAGAATCCATCGGCACATTTATGGTGTACGAAGGACTGCATCCTTGTATAGCATGTGCGTAACAGTCATCGTCAAGCTCGATACTCAACTTGTTTCCATTCACCGTGTATCGTTTAATGTCATAATAACTGCAGGAAGGTTGAAGTCCGGCACAAGCGTTTGCCTTTTGAAAAGAAGTTTTCAACTGAGGGGTTAACCAGAACTTGTTCATGAAATCCAAATAACCGTTCAGCGTAAACAGTGACTGAAAAGACAAATCTTTGTTTTTTATCTGTTCCCCTGCCGAAATACTAAAAAATAATTCGTCATCAACAGGACTTGGGTACGCTCCATAATATTCACCTTTCATATGGAGGTAAACGATGTCTCCCTTGACCTCTGATTCAAAATCGCCAAAATAGGCAAGCTCTTCTGTTTCGGGTGCATAGTCAGGCAATTGAGCCCACTCAAGCAGCTCTGCATTGATGGCAGCAACTTTCGTATTGTTAGGATTCGTGGTGTCTTTAACCCTGGGAATGTTTGAAAAATTTTGCTTATCGGATGGTTTGCTAATCTTGACTTTTTCGACAACAATGTTTTGGGCAGTGGCAATTTGAAGCACGCAAACGAATGCGGGGAGAAGTAGGGGTTTCATAATGTAAGTTTGTAGCGTGAAGTTAAAGAATTGTAGCGATAACCTTTTAGATAATACGATCGTTGGTACACTGGTGAATCACTCGCTGAGATTTCGGATTGCTGATCTTTTTTGACGATTCTGAAATATGTTTGTAGTTTTGACCCTCAAATGATCCTCAGAGGCAACCATAAAGCCAATCTTAACGGCTCAGAAAAGGCCCCGTTTCAAGTCCGCTATATTACAATCGCTTTCTTAATAGCGATTTTTGCGCATACCGCCATTCAGTTGAGCTTAACGGGTGGCAGCACGGGTTTGGTTGAATTTTTAGGGATTCCGCAGCATGATCCGGTTAAGGCAGTTTATCAACACGATCACAATTCCCAACAACCAGGTACAACCCTGCCCATCGCTGAATTCCTCAAAGAATCAGAAGTAGAGGAAAAGCCGCCTCTTTACAAGGTATATAACTTTTACTCTGGTCTTGACCTTATTAAGGGTGCCAGCATCGGTATTGCTGTCAATTTACATCGTGGATTCTTAAGGTCGTTACAAAACCGGCCCTCCTTATCACTCTTCATTCTCCATCACTCCTGGAAAAGCTATATAAGCTGATTTCTCTTCGTTTCTGAATTAGTCAATCATTGTCATAGGCTTCCGCGAGTTTGCTATCACAATGGTTAATTCAGTCTCCGTCACATCGCGGTTTTAGTCAAATCATTTTTTTTAACAAATCATTTTATGAAGAGAATTCTTATTCTCGCCATGGCAGCAGCTACGGTATTAATTTCGACAAGTTGCAGTCATCGTGAAGAAAAAAATCAGGAAGAAGCGAAATTTATTGTTACCACTCCTATTAAAAAAGACACGATCGTATTGAATGAGTATGTGTGTCAGATCCGTTCGATTCAACACATCGAATTAAGAGCACTTGAAAAAGGCTACTTACAAAATATCTATGTTGATGAAGGGCAGTTCGTAAAAAAGGGACAGGTGATGTTCCAAATCATGCCTATGATTTACCAGGCCGAACTTCAGAGTGCCGAAGCTGAAGTAAAATTTGCCGAAATCGAATACCTCAATACCAAGAGTCTCGCTGATAACAACATTGTATCACAAAACGAGCTAGCATTGGCAAAAGCAAAACTAGATAAGGCCAAAGCCGAAGTATCATTGGCACAAGCGCATTTAAGTTTTACCCGAATCACTGCACCCTTTGACGGAATTATGGACCGGTTTCAGGTTCGGTTAGGAAGTTTGGTAGACGAGGGTGAGCTGCTCACTACACTCTCTGATAACAATAAGATGTGGGTATACTTCAATGTACCCGAAACAGAATATCTCGACTATATTTCACGCACCAAAACGGATGAGGATAAAAAAGTAAAGCTTGAAATGGCCAATAAACGGTTGTTCGATCAACCCGGATATGTTGAAACTATTGAAGCTGATTTTAATAATGAAACCGGTAACATTGCTTTCCGCGCAATTTTTCCGAACCCGAAAGGAATATTAAGACACGGTGAAACAGGAAATATTCTCATGCCTTCTTACTTGCATGATGCGCTGATCATTCCCCAAAAAGCAACATTCGAAATCCTGGATAAGAAATATGTTTTTGTTGTAGACGACAAGGGTCTCGTTAAGTCACGTCAGATTACCGTGAGCACCGAGATGCCTCATCTCTATGCTGTGACAGATGGCCTTGCCGAAACAGACAAAATTCTTGTGGAGGGTTTGCGAAAGGTTAAGAACAATCAGCATATTCAATTTGAAGTGCATGATCAGCGGAAAATTATCGCACAGTTAAACCAGCTTCACGCTGAATAAATAACCTAAATCCCATTAAGCATGTTTAGTAAATTTATTCAGAGGCCGGTCCTGGCGATCGCCATCTCCGTTGCCATCATTTTCCTGGGAATCCTGGCCATCAACAGTCGCCCCGTTTCTCAGTTTCCGCAAATAGCTCCTCCGCGTGTTAATATATTCATCGCGTATCCGGGCTCCAGTGCGAAAGTGTTGGTGGAGTCAACTCTCATTCCGCTCGAGCGCGCTATCAATGGCGTGCAGGGAATGCAATATATTATCTCGGATGCTACCAGTGCAGGAGAAGCTACGATCCAAATCGTATTTGAACCCGGAACAGATCCGAACGCTGCCGTGGTGAATGTAAAGACCCGTGTTGACCAGGTGATGAATAATCTTCCACCACTCGTTCAGCGAGAAGGAGTTATCATCTCTCCTATTCAACCGAGTATGTTGATGTATGTGAACCTGTATAGTACAGACAAACATGCTGATGAAAAGTTTTTGTATAACTACGCCAACGTTCACATCCTGCCTGAACTTCAACGAATCAGTGGTATGGGTCGTGCCCAAATATTGGGAAGCCGCCAGTTTGCGATGCGTATCTGGCTAAAGCCTGATCGCATGCGTGCTTACAATATCTCTACCGAAGAAGTGATGGAAGCCATCAATGAACAGAGTGTGATTGGTAGACCAGGTCGATTAGGTCAGGCTTCCGGTAAAAACCCTCAATCGTTAGAGTATGTATTAACGTACAAAGGAAGATTCAACAAGCCCGAAGAGTATGAAAATATTATTGTCCGTGCGAATGCTGAGGGAGAAATCCTGAAACTAAAAGACGTTGCAGAGGTTGAGTTAGGAAGTGAATTTTTTGATATCTATTCGAACAAGGATGGATATCCTTCTGCTTCTGTCGTATTAAAGCAAAACTTCGGAAGTAATGCCAGCAAGGTAATTGCGGGTGTAAAAACAAAGTTAAAAGAACTGGAAGAGGATTTCCCTCCGGGCATGAGTTATGAAATCAATTACGATGTATCAAAATTCGTAAATGCTTCCATCGATAAAGTAATTCACACGCTGGTGGAAGCTTTCATTCTCGTGGCGTTAGTAGTGTTCCTTTTCCTGGGTGATTGGCGATCAACACTTATTCCAACACTGGCTGTTCCTGTTTCACTCATCGGCACATTTGTCTTTATGCAGATGTTCGATCTAACGATCAACCTGATTACACTTTTTGCACTCGTGCTTGCTATCGGTATCGTTGTGGATAATGCAATTGTCGTGGTGGAAGCTGTGCATACGAAAATGGAAGAAGACCATTTGTCACCTTACGCTGCGGTGAAAAAAGTGTTAGGAGAAATCAGCGGGGCTATTATTGCCATTACGCTGGTTATGACTGCAGTATTTATCCCCGTTGCTTTCATGACAGGTCCTGTGGGAATTTTCTATCGTCAATTCTCCATCACGATGGCGAGTTCGATTGTGCTTTCCGGAGTGGTGGCACTTACCCTCACTCCTGTCTTGTGTGCCATGATTTTGAAAAACCCGCATGGCAAGCCCAGGAAAAGAACACCGGTTGATAAGTTTATTGGTTGGTTTAACAAAAAATTCGAAAAGCTTACAAGTCGTTATACAGCTTTGCTGACCGTGATTGTTAATCGCAGAGTATTAACGTTCGGCATCCTGATCTTTTTCGGTTTTGGAATTGTAGCAGTTGATAAAACATTGCCGGCAGGATTTATTCCAAACGAAGACCAGGGAATGATTTATGCCATCATTCAAACGCCTCCCGGAAGTACACTGGAAACAACCAACGAAGTTTCAAGAAGACTTCAGGAGATCGCTGAAGAAGTGGAAGGCATTCAATCGGTTTCATCCCTTGCGGGATATGAAATTCTCACAGAAGGTCGTGGCTCCAATGCTGGAACGTGTATCATCAACTTGAAAGACTGGACAGAAAGACATCAGTCTGTAACTGAAATTGTTGAAGAACTGGAGGAGAAAACAAAGGACATGGGCGCTGTGGTTGAATTCTTTGAACCACCTGCGGTACCCGGTTATGGATCGTCCGATGGTTTCTCATTGCGTATGCTCGACAAACACAGCACCATTGATTATCGTGAATTCGATAAAGTGAATTCAGATTTTATGCATGCGTTGGGTCAGCGAAAAGAACTCACAGGCTTGTTCACGTTCTTTGCAGCAAACTATCCACAGTATGAGTTGATCATTGATAACGAGCTTGCCATGCAAAAAGGTGTTTCAATTGGAAAGGCCATGGAAAACCTGGACATCTTAATTGGCAGTACGTATGAGCAAGGCTTTATCCGTTTTGGAAACTTCTTCAAAGTGTACACACAATCTGCACCACAATACCGAAAGTATCCGTCTGATATTCTGGATTTGTTCATCAAGAATGACCGTGATGAGATGGTGCCCTACTCCGCTTTCATGAAAATGGAGAAGACCCAGGGGCCCAATGAAATTACACGTTTCAATCTGTATATGTCGTCATCGATCAGAGGAATTCCAGCACCTGGATATACCAGTGGGGATGCTATCCAGGCCATTCAGGAAGTGGCAGCAGAAACACTTCCGCAAGGTTATGACATCGCCTGGGAAGGCCTCTCCTACGATGAAGCGCGCAGAGGAAATGAAGCACTTTACATTTTCATTGTCGTATTAATATTTGTTTATCTGATCTTAGCAGGACAATATGAAAGCTTTATTATTCCGTTGTCGGTTATTCTTTCTCTACCTGTCGGAGTATTAGGTTCGTTCCTTCTGCTCAAGTTTATGGGACTCGCCAATGACATCTACGCGCAAATTGGTGTGATCATGCTGATGGGATTATTGGGGAAAAATGCAGTACTGATTGTCGAGTTTGCTGTGCAGAAACACCAGCAAGGCTCAACCGTTCTCGCTGCAGCTATTGAAGGTGCGCGGGTCCGTTTTCGTCCTATCCTCATGACTTCCTTTGCATTCATCGCGGGCTTGCTCCCTCTCGTTGTGGCAACAGGTGCAGGCGCTGTCGGTAACCGCACCATTGGTGCATCTGCACTGGGCGGTATGTTGTTCGGAACAGTTTTCGGAGTAATCATAGTACCTGGTCTATACTTTGTATTTGGAACTATGGCCGAGGGAAGAAAGCTAATCCAGGACGAGGACGAAAAACCTTTGAGTGAGGACTATGTGCAGAATGATGAACAGGTTTCCTTAATTAAAAAAGTGTTGAAAAAAATCAGATTTAGAAATGAAAAGAAGGACAATTTATAAATCGTTAGCGAGCATCGGCTTAACGATCTTATTGTGGAGTTGTGTCACACCTCCTACTTCCATGAGAACGGAAGACAAGTCTGTCCCGGTAAGTTTTGCCACGGCTCAGGATACGACCAACATCGCTAGCCTTAATTGGCGAAAATATTTCTCCGATGACAATCTGATTGCTTTAATCGATACAGCCCTGAAAAACAATCAGGAGTTGAACATTACAATGCAGGAAATTGAAATCAGCAAAAATGAAATACGCGCCCGAAAGGGTGAATATCTTCCTTTTGTTGGACTGGGTGTTGGCGCTGGAATTGAAAAGACCGGAGAGTTTACCCGGAATGGAGCGGTTGAGAAAAATCTTGAGATCAAGCCCGGAACAGAATTTCCGGAGCCTCTTGGTGATATAGGATTGGGTTTGCAAGCTTCATGGGAAGTCGATATCTGGAAGAAATTGCGGAATGCCAAGAAAGCAGCTGTGGTGAGATATCTGGCAACAACGGAGGGTAAGAATTTCATGGTCACCAATATGATTGCAGAAATCGCTAACAGTTATTACGAGTTGATGGCCCTCGACAATCTGCTCAACATCGTTGAACAGAACATTACAATTCAGACTAATGGTTTTGAGGTGGTAAAGCGACAGAAGGAAGCGGCCAAAACCACACAGCTTGCTGTAAACAGGTTTGAGGCTCAGCTTCTGAATACGAAGAATCTTCAGTATGAAATTCGACAGCGAATTGTTGAAACAGAAAATAGAATTCACTTTCTAACGGCAGGTTTCCCAAAGGCTATTCCTAGAAATTCAATTGGATTTAATGACATCACGTTGGATTCTGTACATATCGGAATACCCTCTCAGATGTTAGCAAATCGTCCTGATATTCACCAGGCTGAATTGGAACTTGAAGCAGCCAAGTTGGATGTGAAAGTGGCTCGTGCTAATTTCTATCCTTCATTGAGCATCGAGGCTGGCATTGGGTTCCAAGCATTCAACCCTGCCTACCTCGTGAAGCCCGAGTCTATGTTCTATAACCTGGTAGGCGATTTAATGGCACCCCTGATTAATAGAAATGCAATCAGCGCGACTTACCGAAGCGCCAATGCTACTCAATTACAGCAGGTCTACAATTATGAGCGAACCATTTTGAACGCCTACCTGGAAGTTGTTAACCAATTGTCGAAAGTTCAGAACTTTTCAAGAAGTTATCAGACAAAATCACGTGAAGTGGATATTCTCACCCAGTCAATCACGATTTCAAATAGCTTGTTCCTGTCGGCCCGTGCCGACTATTTGGAGGTTCTGTTAACACAACAGGAAGCGTTAGACTCCAAAATGGAACTGATCGAAATTAAGCTCAAGCAGATGAATGCTAAAGTTGATATTTACAGATCTCTTGGTGGAGGTTGGAAGTAAGTAGATTCAGGTGTAGTAAAAAAGAAAACCTCAGCTTTTTCAAGATACTGAGGTTTCTTTATTTTTTTTAATATGTATCACTAATGAGTCTTGCGCCTTTTTTCTAGTTGCGCAACCGATCCTGCTCATCTTTCGAGCCCATCTTTTTATTGGCTCCTTTCAGTATTCCATTACCGAAATTAAAAGTATAGGTAATCATGAAATAAGTTGTTTCGAAATCAACATTTGTTTTGGAATGCAGGTCTTCTTCAGCAATATATGACTCGAGAAACATTTTATTGGTTTCAAATATGTCGGTATACGATGCTCGCAAACTTGAATGGTTGAACCGTTTCTCAAGGCCGATGTCAAGGCCACCAAAGCCTTTCAATTCAAGCACACCGAAGTACTGTTTAGAGGTCCAATAGGCAGTCAGCTCGGCTGTAATGGATTTACTGATACTAAACTTTTGAATACCATTGATCCTGTAACTTCCCATCGACAATTCAATCGGGGCATCGAGGTAAGTCGCCCTAAGTGAACTCGTACTGGCGGTGGCATTGACCTGGAGCTCCCACCACCGTGTAAATTGAACTGGAAATGTCACCGTAGCGCTGTAAGTCTTCCGGTAGTCGAGATTTTGAGCTGTGCTTACCTGATTTCCATCTTCATTCACCTGAGGTTGGAATAACGAGATCGCGTTTTGGTCGTAGCTATACAGTAATGAGAACAACACCGTCTTATATCTGTACTCTGCTTTCACTGCATCGGTGAAGGACGGTAACAAAGAAATATTCCCGCTATAGAAATTATTAGGGTCGTTGAAAATCACAAAAGGTGCCAACTGAAAAAATGAAGGCCGTGAGATTCTGCGACTGTAGGAAAGCACTACACTGTTATTGTCATTGATTTTCTGGCTGAGAAAAAGAGTTGGGAACCA
Organism: Cyclobacteriaceae bacterium; assembly: GCA_035764995.1. Classification (GTDB taxonomy): domain Bacteria; phylum Bacteroidota; class Bacteroidia; order Cytophagales; family Cyclobacteriaceae; genus UBA2336. The sequence continues at coordinate 8,290 of DASTYM010000048.1, forward strand.
TTTACCATAATTTCGATCTACTGCGTTTGGTTCCTCTTGCGTATCAATGTTCGTTACTGTATGTTCATAGCGAATCCCAGCCATAATGTTCAGCTTAGGAGTTGCTTTAATGGCGGACGAAACATAACCTGCCAGAATATTTTCGTACATCTGAGCATATACCGTGAGATTCGGATCAACGATCCAGTCGGGGTCTTCGAAATTGTCAACAATGATGTCGTTATCGAGTTGGGTAAACGATCCTTTGGTACCAAATTCTATGGAGACTTTTTCAGTAACGTTGCCAGTAATATCAAAGGAACTGGTCCAGATGCTGATATCTGTGAACTTTCTGCTTCTGAGGAGATCGGTATTGGTAGGCGAGCCGTTTGAATCAAAATATTCCTGTGTATAGGTGGTTGGGTTCTCCGATGAGTAATCGATGTGATCCAGATTCCAGATCAAATTCCAATCGTCATTAAATTTGTGCCCTAGGTTGATGTTACCCACGTATTGCGTCCAATTGTTTTCTTCGAGCGTATTCATTGATATGGTTGAAGAAAGATTACCATCAGTGTACTGGTTAATATCGGCCGTGGCATCCATATCCCAGATACGATCGAATACATTGAACGACCCCCCGATTGACGTTTTCTTGGTAATCTGCCATTCGGCACCGATCGTTCCGGAAGTGGCGCCATTGAATGCGCCCCGATCGTTCAAACTAACAATCTCACGTAATGCATTATTGAAGGGAGCCGACCAGCGTGAATTGAGAAATTGTTGCGTGTGATCCTGTCGCGTACTCAGGTCGCCATAAATGTTTAACTTTTTTGATCGGTTGTTCATGTTGAGCGTTCCACCATACTTGTAATCACGACCATAGCCGGTAAAAGCGGAAATGCTTCCGTTCGTTCCCAAGTCAGCTGATTGCTTCATAACAATATTTATCATACCTGCATCGCCTTCTGCCTCGTATCTGGATGGCGGTGTCGTGATGAGTTCAATACGTTCAATATTTTCGGCATTCATGGATCCCAGCATTTGTACCACTGCCTCCATTGGTATTCGCGAAATTTTTCCGTTGATCATAATGCGTACACCTTGCTTTCCTAACAGAGAAATGGCGCTGTTCATTTTATCGACTGTGACGCCAGGTGAACGTTGGAGGATATCCAGGGCGGTACCTCCTGCCCTGCTGATGGTGGACTGGACGTTGATCACGGTACGGTCAATCTTTTGCTCGAAGAAAGGTTTTTCACCGCGAACAACTACTTCATCGAGCTTATTCACGTGCTCTGCAGCAACAAGATTAAGTTGGACAGGTGATGTTGAAGTATTCAAGGCAAATGCTTCGCTTAACGTCTTTTGATAACCAGCCGAAGTGATCGTAAGAAAGAATAGGCCACTTTCAGGAGTGGATAAATCAAAAGTACCCTGCTCAGTTGACATCTGACCAGCAACCATCGTGGAGTCTGATTGCTTCATTAATACGATACTGGCAAATGGGATGCCTGCACCAGATGAAGCATCTTTAATCGTACCTTTTACTTGAAATTGAGCAGCAGCATAACATGAAAGGAAACACAGTAGTGCTGCGAGGCGAGTGGGGAGGTTCATATTTTTTAGCCTAACTATATTGACGAAGACAGTAACCCGCTTAGCTGCTAAACGCCACAGTCTTGAAGGATGCTGTAACGAGTTGTTAACTTAAGTTAAGTCCTTTTACGGAAGATCAATTGATAGGGATGCAAAAACAGCGATTTGAAATTTTATTCTTGCAAAGCCTGACAGTAGTTAGGGTAATCAATTGCATTACTCCTTTTGGACTAGCAACCAGGGAAATAGGAGTTTGATTCATTCCAGTAAATATCTGTAAATCAATAATATAAACCACTTTTAGCTCCATCAATTCAAAAAATTCAACCCTCACTTTTAAATTCAAAGTACTTTTATGTACATTTGCATTGTCATGCAGATAACAGAAAAAAATATGAAATCACCTGATATAAATAAACTCAAGATGCAATCCCTGCTCTCTCTTCTCATCCTGGGGTTAGGAATTCTTTTGGTGATTTACATGATCGTTGTAGAAGACGAACCGGGCGCTATTCCACTCCTTCTTATTATCACGGGAACCAGTTGGTTTTTCGTAACGCGATTCAGAATTAAAACATTACGCAAACTGAACGAGCAAAACTCTCAAACTAATTAATAATACTCATGGAAAAACAAACAAACCTTGGCAAATCCATTCTTGTTGTTGCCGCTGTAACTGCACTGATTCTCATCATTCCGTTAGTAGCTATGCAATTCACCAGCGATGTCAACTGGAGTGTTAGCGACTTCACAATCATGGGTGTTCTTATTTTCGCAACAGGGCTTTCATTTGTACTAGTAATGCGATACGCAATCAATATGATTTACCGCATTGCTATGATCATGGCGTTTGGTACAACATTTTTATTGGTATGGGCTAATCTGGCTGTTGGCCTGATTGGTTCTGGTCCTCACTGGGGCAATCTTATGTACCTGGGCGTGTACGGAATAGTAATTATCGGAAGCATTCGTTCTCGATTCGCATCAGGTAATATGGAACGCGTGATGTACGTTGCAGCTGTTGCATTGGTAATAGTTGCTGCCATTGCCATATTTGCTAACATGGGAGCTTATCCAGGCAGTTCTGTGAACGAAATTATTGCTGTTAACGGATTCTTCGCAACGCTGTTTGCTATAGCCGGTGCATTGTTTCGAATTGCCGGAGAAGAAAAATCAATTGAGAAATCCGGAGCTTAATTTCTTAGCATGCTGATATGAATTTGTCAAGAACAAAATTTATTCTCTACTTCCTCGTTTTTGCTTTTGCCTTTCTCTTCATTAGCACAGCACTGCTGGATTTGCCACCTGATTCCTTTTTTGGGTTGGAATCACAGGAAACATGGAAATCAGTTGCTTCCACTATCCTCTCTCCTATCAAAATAATAATCATCGGGCCGCTGCTCCCTTTTATTAAATTTATGCACCAGGATCCTGATACACCACCTCCTTTTTTTCTACTTGGCTTCGCAATCCATTGGACAATGATGGCATTGATTCTTCACTTTTTGCTCAGTCAATTAAAACATCGGACCGTCAAGAGATAAACTTTACTCTGGTCAATTATAATTGATTAAATCATGGTGGAAACCTAGTGACATTCTGTTATCCCACCTGCTAGCCCATCTTTCCAACGGCTCAAGAAAGCACGCAATGCGCTCATTTTCATGAAGATACACCAGTTTAAGGCGGTAAAATTGTACGTCTTTTTAGTTGGTGTGCTTAATTAGGGGCGTTATCAAACAAATCATTGGGTGAATATTATTCTAATTATTTTACTCACACTTTTTCAAGAAATTCCAACTCTTCAAGATGAGATCGTGCTCCATGAGGCCACCAATCATCTTAATATTGGCCGGCAAACATTTGTTCTCGAAGACAAAGATGGCTATTACACCATTGAAGCGATTACCAAACCGTTCTATCAGCGCAGATTTATTCACTCAAACCAACACATATTAACATTTCCACCTAACAACTCATTCTACTGGGTCAAGTTTAACATTAGATCTGCCACAGAAAAAAAATTCATCATTTTCATTGATGAAGCAAAATTCAAGTCAATTGATCTGTATTACAAAGTTGGAACTTCAACAAGTTGGAAGGTTATCAAGAACGGTTATTCTATTCCGCAGGATCAAAAAGCTATTATACACAACTTTCAGGCCTTTCCAATCGATCTGTTAAAAGGTACAACTGGAGAATTTTATTTGCGCATCCAACCGCGATTACTGTCTCTTCCCATTTCAATTGAATCACAAACCAATTTTTTCCAAATAAAAGACAGCAGGTACAACCTGATACTTGGGCTCGTTCTTGGTATCATATTTTTTATAGGGATCAACAATCTCGGATTATTCTTTTCTTTTGGAGGCCCGATACGCCTCCTTTATTTCTTTACATCCTTCTCATTTGTCCTGTACTCGGTACTTTTCAATGGCCATATATTTTTCGCTTCAACCTTTATTTACCAAAATCTTCTTCGATTTGTAATCCCCTTGTCATTTGTTGGGCAATTTCTGGTCGTTTTGTATGGCGTTAAATTTCTTCAGGTAAAAAAATATTCGAATTGGCTATACCTGTCCACCCTGTTCTTTTTAAGCGTACTTACTATTTTAACAATTACATCACTCTTTACAAGTGAATTTTATATTGTGATGTGCGCAAACATCACCG
>DASTYM010000049.1:0-2908 GCA_035764995.1 Cyclobacteriaceae bacterium
ACTACCTGTTCAAAGCTTACGCGACCGACTCTCATACAAAATTCAACATTGGCATCAGAAGAAGATTGGCCCCGATGTTGAACAATGACCGCAGAAAAATTGAATTGTTATACACGATTCTGTTCTCTCTTCCTGGTACGCCTGTGATCTACTATGGCGATGAAATCGGGATGGGTGATAATATTTATTTAGGTGACCGTTATGGTGTTCGCACACCTATGCAATGGAGTATGAACCTGAACGCTGGATTTTCTAACACCAACCCTCAACAATTATACTTACCTGTTATTTCTGATCCTGTTTATCGCTTTGAATCAGTGAACGTGGCAACGCAAAATGAAAATCCATCCTCACTCATGTACTGGATGCGGAATGTGATTGCGATGCGTAAACGCCTCCAGGTTTTTGGCCGTGGTACCATGAAGTTTATTGATACCGACAATAATAAAGTGCTCTGCTTCCTTCGATCTGATGAAAAGCAACGTATTATTGTTGTTGCAAACCTTTCGCAATTCTCACAAGCGACTACATTGAACCTGTCGGAGTTTAAAGATTGTGATGTGACTGAAGTGTTCAGTCAAAATCGCTTCATGAATGTAGGAGAGGGTCAGTATTCAATTACGGTTAGCCCTTATGGATATTTCTGGTTTCAGTTAGATAAGGCTGATCGCATAGAAAAAGGTAACGGAAATACTGAGTTGACGATTCTTAAAACTGAAGTATCGTGGGAAAAACTCTTTAATAACTACAACGAACAGCGAACTTTCGAGCGGAAACTATTGCAGCCTTTTATGCGGAAGTGCAGATGGTTCGGTGGTAAGGCTAAAACGATCAGTAAGATTGCTATCCATAAAGTAATTCCACTGAAGATTGAAGGTGAAACCTATTACCTCACATTGATTGAAGTGCACTATGATCAACGATTGCCTGAGCTGTATTTCCTTCCAATGACTTTTGTATTGGCCGATAATATTCTTGATAAAGTAGAGTATACTACACAAAGCGTAATTGCCAGAGCAGAGATTCAAGGCAAAACTGGCTTTATTCTGGATAGTAGTTATGATAAGCGTTTCCGTGATTACCTGTTGGTGAGCATGGATAAAAAGATACGCGTTAAGCATGACGATGGTGTTCTTGAATTTAATTCCAGTGTCTTTAATAAAATCACCATCAAACCAAATCAGGTTGATTCGAAAATATTAAAAGCAGAACAAAGTAACACCTCAATCATTTATAATGATCAGTACTTTTTTAAGTTTTATAGAAAGATTGAAAAGGAAATCAACCCTGATCTTGAGATTGTTCGGTTCTTATCCGAAAATACAAGCTTTGCAAACTCACCTCGCTATGCTGGTAGTATTGAGTTCAAGGATAACGATGGAAAAACAATTGTTTTCGGATTGCTTCAGGAGAAGGTTGAAAACCAGGGCGAAGCGTGGGGCATGGCAACCGATTCTGTTGGTCGTTTCTTTGAGCGTGTAATTCTAAAGGCGAAGAATGAAAAGATTCCGAAACTGGTAAATAAACCGGCCATACAATTTGATGAAGCTCCCGAATTGATCCAGGAGTTTATTGGCCGGGGATTTTATGAACGTGTAGTTCGTTTGGGACAACGCACGGCAGAGATGCACCTCGCGCTTGCTTCCGATAAGTCGACCCCAGCGTTCGAGCCTGAAGGTTTCACAGCCAACTATCAGCGATCGTTATACTCATCATTCCGTAAACTTGTCCGCGACAGGTTTAATTTGTTAGAGGGCTCATTACCTAAACTGGATCCCGACACAAGGGAATTGGCAAAGAAAGTACTAGCGCTTGAAAAAGATGTGCTGGAATGTTTTAGTGAAATCTACCAGGTTAAGATAGATGGAGTTAAAACACGCATTCATGGCGATTTCCACCTGGGACAAGTTCTCTTCACGGGTAAGGATTTTGTGATAATCGATTTTGAAGGTGAACCTGGATTTTCTTTCAATGAAAGACGATTGAAAAAGAGTCCGATGAAAGATGTTGCCGGCATGATGCGTTCGTTCCACTACGCAGCGTTTGGTAAAATTTTGCTCAATGAAAACTACCGTGACCGAGACCTGGCTTTCCTGGAGTCATGGGCCGAGCAATGGCAGCACTATGTGAGTCGATTCTATTTAGGTGCATACATGGAACGCATGGGAATGGGCTTAGAGTTATCGGAAGAGAATAACATGTTGATCCGGATTTTCCTGGTGGAGAAAGCAATCTATGAATTAGGTTATGAACTTAATGGTCGTCCTGACTGGGTGAACATTCCGCTGCGAGGAATCTATTACCATATGTCACGTTACGCACAGGAGAATGAATTAAAGAAAAAGAAGAAATGAAACCGCAGAGGCGCTAAGACGCTAGGAAATGGAAAAAGAATCAAGTAAGAAGAAAAAGTAAGCCTGTCATTGGTTATTAGTCATTAGTAATTTGAGTTATATGAATTTAGAAGAGCTTAAAGTTTGCAACCAGGCAATGGAATTGGCTGAAAAAGTCTGGATGCTTGTTGATAAGTGGAATTATTTTCAGAAGGATACAATAGGTAAACAATTAGTAAGGTCAGCGGATTCGATTGCTGCGAATTTGAGTGAAGGTTACGGTAGATATCATTTCAAAGAAAAAAAGAATTTTAGTTACTATTCTCGTGGTTCTCTTTTCGAGACGAAGACTTGGTTGACAAAAGCGTACAACCGCAGTCTTATTCAGGGTGAAGAGTTTCAAAAATTTATTTCTGAATTAGAATTACTTGGTAAAATGCTGAATCGGTACGTCAAATCAATTGGCCACGTTGAAAGAGCCTGTTGAACACTACGGTGAACCAAATGACCAATTCCCCAATGACTAATGACCCATGACCAATGACTACTGACCCATGACCACTGACTAATGACCA
>DASTYM010000050.1:0-3344 GCA_035764995.1 Cyclobacteriaceae bacterium
CGATCTCTGTTCCCGTTCGTACAAAACCGTCCGGGGGCGGTCGCTAACAAAAATTCACCAAATCTTCACTGTTTCTTACATCCAATTGAGAGACCATCCTCCCATTTTGGTACCTACATAATACCGGGAAGTGGGTATTTACGCGGTTTTAAAAGATTTTAACCTTGGCACCTTATTCGTTTACGTTAATTATCTTACATTAAATCATGGATTACAAAACAACAATCTCCAGTCTTTACTTCCTGCTAATCCATGCCGATGGTGACGTGGGTGAAAAAGAAATGCTGCGCGGCCTTCAAATGAGAAAGGCTGAAGGAATTGATGAAGTGAAATTCAATTTACTGGTCGAGAAATTGAAGGCACAAAAACCTGAAGAAGTTTATCGGAATTGCATATCAGGTTTAAAAAAACTTGACATTAAAAGTCAGATACGTTGCATTGCGTGGCTGTGCGTGGTGGCGAATGCTGACGGGTTTATGGATAAGAAAGAGTGGATGCTGATTTATAAAATTTACCAGAACGAACTCAATCTCAAATTAGATGAGATCATGATTACGCAGAAGGAACTCAATAAAATTCTCCACGGAAAAGAGTTCCTTTCCCTTGGCGTTAAGGTGTAATAATAATTTCACTTAGAACAGTTCTTTCGCGATTCGATAAATCGGATCAGATTTTCCCATCGAGTAAAAGTGAAGCGTAGGCACTCCGGCCTTCATCAGTTCTTTTGATTGCTTAACTGCCCACTCAATTCCCAACTCTTTCACTTCAGCATTGTTCTTGCATTTTTCCACTTCGTCTCCGAGCTCCTCCGGAATATCGATATAAAAGATGGTAGGCAATACACTGCTTTGCGTTTTTGTAGTAATTGGCTTTATTCCCGGTATAATTGGAACAGTGATCCCCGCCTCCCGGCAACGGTCCACAAAATCAAAATACTTTTTATTATCAAAAAACATTTGGGTCACGATGTAGTCGGCACCCGCATCAACTTTTTGTTTCAGGTATTTCAAATCAGTTTTCAAATTCGGTGCCGCAAAATGTTTCTCGGGATAGCCGGCAACACCAATGCAAAAATTAGTTGGAGTTGAGTTTAACAGATCTTCATCGAGGTACTTCCCATTGTTCAAGTCTGCAACCTGCACCAGGAGTTCAGAAGCAAACTTATGGCCTTCAGGGTCGGGAACAAACCTGCCCTCCCCCTTTATACCATCACCTTGAAGTACCAGAATGTTTTCTATTCCGAGGAAGTGCAAATCAATCAGTGCGTTTTCGGTTTCATCTTTGGTAAAACCTCCGCAGATAATATGAGGAACTGTATCAACCTTATAATGATTTTGAATAGCCGCACACAAGGCAACTGTACCAGGGCGTTTGCGTGTTGATTTTTTTTCCAACAAACCATTTTCGCGCTTCTTATAAACAAACTCTTCTCGGTGATATGTCACATCCACAAACGGAGGTTTAAATTCCATCAATGGGTCCATGTGATCAAAAAGCGAACGAATATTATCGCCTTTTAGTGGCGGAAGCACTTCGATGGTGAATAGAGTTTTACCGTTTGCTTTCTTCAGGTGATCAGTAACTTTCATGTTCTCTACTGTGTTAAGGTGTTAAGGTGTTAAGGTGTTAAAGTGTTAAGGTGTTAAGGTGTTAAAGTGTTAAGGTGTTAAGGTGTTAAAGTGTTAAGGTGTTAAAGTGTTAAGGTGTTAAAGTGTTAAGGTACTTAGTGTTTAGGTGTGAACAAAAACACATCAACACGTCAACACATCAACACATTAACACGTTAACACATCAACACACTTATATATCGTAACTCAAATTAGGCGCCAGCCACTTTTCAATTTCTGCAACCGGCATGTTTTTGCGCTTCGCGTAATCTTCCACCTGATCCTTCTCGATTTTACCAAGTCCGAAATACTTCGAATCAGGATGTGAAAAATAAAACCCGCTTACAGCAGCTCCCGGATACATGGCATAAGATTCTGTTAAAGTGATCCCTACCTTATTCGCGTCAAGCAGTTGGAACAGCAATTTTTTCTCGGTGTGATCCGGGCAAGCAGGATAGCCTGGTGCCGGGCGAATACCATTATACTCTTCTTTGATTAGCTGCTCATTGGTCAGGTTCTCATTCTTTTCATATCCCCAAATTTCCTTCCTGACTTTCTCGTGCATGCATTCTGCAAAAGCTTCTGCCAATCGATCCGCCAATGCCTTCGCCATAATCTCAGAATAATCATCGTTGTTGGCTTTATGCTTCGCAACCAGCTTTTCCAATCCGATACCAGCGGTTACTGCGAACATCCCGAAGTAGTCCTTCCCTTTTTCCGGAGAGACGAAATCTGCGAGGCAAAAGTTAGGAAGGTTCTGTGCCTTTTTGTTCTGCTGACGCAGGAAGTGGAAGGTGGCAAAGTTTTCCTGATTACTCTTATCAAACAATTTTACATCATCTCCATCATTCATTGCCGGATAGAAAGCAATAACACCATTTGCTTGCAGTGACCTGCTCTTTACAATCTCATCAAGCATCTTATTTGCATCATCAAACAACTTCTTGGCTTCTGCACCTACAACTTCATCATTAAAGATACCAGGGTAACGCCCTGCCAGCATCCACGTTTGAAAGAAAGGAGTCCAGTCTATATACTTTCTGATTTCTTCGAGCGGGTATTTTACATATTCTTTTCTCCCGATGAATTCCGGAGTAGTAAACTTCGTGGTGGCCCAATCAATTTTTGTTCTGTTGTTTCTTGCCTCCTCTAATTTAATGTAGTGCTTATCCTGCTTTCTGTTTTCGTGATCTGCACGCAATGATCTGTACTCTTCCTTGATCTTAGCCTGAAAGCTCTCTCGGGTTTCATGACTAATCAGCTCACTCGCGACCGGCACCGAGCGCGATGCATCGAGGACATACACAACAGGACCATCATAAACCGGGTCAATTTTTACAGCCGTGTGAATACGGGATGTCGTGGCTCCACCAATCAACAAAGGAAGTGTCATTTTTTCGCGTTGCATTTCTTTTGCAACATAGACCATTTCATCAAGCGAAGGTGTAATCAATCCGCTTAATCCAACAACATCCACATTTTCCTTTCTAGCTGCTTCAATGATCTTATCCGTTGGTACCATTACGCCAAGGTCAACTACATCGTAGTTATTACAAGCCAACACAACACCAACAATATTTTTACCAATATCGTGAACATCACCTTTTACGGTCGCCAATAAAATTTTTGCTGCAGGCTTTCCAACATTTCCACTCTGTCGCTTTTCCTCTTCAAGGAACGGAGTAAGGTAGGCTACAGATTTTTTCATTACCCGAGCGCTCTTCACTACCTGTGGTA